>SLQI01000158.1 GCA_007131535.1 Balneolales bacterium
ATCGGCGGCGGCGCTGCCGGATTGACAGCCGGAATTTTTGCATCCGAACAACAGTCGGACGTCATTGTGCTTGAACGTGCACCACAGGCCGGCCGAAAAATTCTGATGTCGGGTGGAACCCGGTGCAACGTACTTCCGGTAAGAGCGAATTTAGATGATTATGTAACCGACTCCTCCCGCAACCGCCTTAAAAACATATTTAAATCCTGGTCGGTAGATGATTGCCATCATTGGTTTACCGATGGCCTCGGGCTTAAAATGGAATGTGAGGAAGAGACCAATAAATGGTTTCCTGAAAGTAACTCGGCTCGTGAAGTTCGGGATCGACTGGTAACGGCTCTTCAAAAGAACGGCGCACGTCTGTTTTGCAATTCCTCAGTCGAAAATATCCAATATGAGAACGAGTATTGGGTTTGCACTACTAAAAACGGCTTTCAGTTTCGGGCACATAAACTGATTATCGCTTCCGGGGGACTTTCAATCCCGAGTACCGGTACGGACGGCACCGGGCACTCACTCATCCGCAGACTCGGGCACACGCTTCAACCCACCTACCCTGCCCTCACCCCGCTGAAAGGAAATCATCCCGGGAAAGACCCGTTGCCGGGCGTATCCCTGGAAGTGGGCCTTAAAGTACGGCAATATGACTCTCACTTACAGGAGTTCAATGCGCAGCGCAAAGGCTTCGTGTTTACACATCAAGGGTACAGCGGACCGGCTATACTGGATGTTTCCCATTTGATCACCCGGCAGCCGAAAAACCCGGTAAACCGGGCGCAGCTGCTTATCAACTGGATTGACCGGGATTCGGATTGGTGGGCAGAGCAGCTCAAAGGAAAGCATACCACCACAAGCTTGCTGCGCAAGCACTTGCCCCGGCGATTGGCTGACAGCCTCCTTGAGGAGAGCAACCTGGGAAACCAAAAAACCGCCGAACTGAATAAAAAGCAAAAACTACAGCTGCTCACGCTTCTTACCGAGTACCCACTGAACTATACCGGACACCTTGGCTACAAAAAAGCCGAAGTTACCGGCGGCGGAGTTCCATTAGAGGAGATCAATCCGGCTACGATGGAGTCCAATCTACTGCCCGGCCTGTTTCTTTGCGGGGAGATCCTCGATGTTTTCGGGCGCATCGGCGGATTCAACTTTTACTGGGCCTGGGTAACCGGCAGACTGGCCGGCTTGGGGGTAAATAAA
The DNA here is from genome assembly GCA_007131535.1 of Balneolales bacterium. GTDB lineage: Bacteria > Bacteroidota > Rhodothermia > Balneolales > Natronogracilivirgulaceae > SLJN01. The sequence continues at coordinate 1,201 of SLQI01000158.1, forward strand.
TGATAAATCATTGTTTTACAATGGGCTAAATCACTAATCTGAACTCGTTAATCTGCTATCGTTAATCCGGCAAATCCGGCGCAGATGTCCGAGGTAAATCAAAATGGTTAGCCGTAGCGCCGATATCGTGGTAAGACAGGCGGATAGCAGATTAACGATTTGTGATATCAGATTTGGGATTGACCGCCCATCGACTCATAAAATCCGTGCATATCCGCGACAATCCGCGGCAAAAAAACCACGACCCCACAATCTGCAGAAAGTAAAAAATGAGGTAACATTTTGCCTCCCTTCGGTCAGTTTTGTTGATATCCTCATAAATAATTACTATTACCGTGTAAACCATGATCCTGTATTCATACCGAACTGCGGCAATATGAGAACTTATCCAGTCTTCGTTATCTCTACTCTTTGTTTTTGGTTGATTTTAGCTCTTCCCGTTATGGCTCAAGAGGATACTCACCGGTTCACTATACTGCATACCAATGATGAGCACGGGAGTTTGCTTCCGCATCCCCAGGTGGATTATTCCAGTGAACAGAATAATCAGGCTCGCGGAGGTTTTGCAAGACTGGCAACTATGGTCGATTCGATCCGAGCGGAAAAGCAGGAGCAGAATGAATCGGTATTTTTATTTTCAGGAGGAGACATCATGGGAGGCTTTGCCCACAGCTTCTTAGTGATGGCCGGTCAGGCTCCTGAGCTGCACCTCATGCAGGAAATCGGTTATGATGTTGTTACGATCGGCAATCACGAGTTTGACTATGGCCCTGATAAGCTGGCGGAATATCTCAAGGCCAGCGGCTATCCGGAAGCTCATGATCAAACTATTTTCATGGGATCAAACACCTATCCGCCGGAAGATCATCCTCTGCATCAGATGGATATTCCCCGGAATACCATATTTGAAACCGAGTCCGGTCTACAGGTTGGAGTTCTCGGGTTGATTGGCCGCGGAGCCGAGCAAAGTGCCACATTAACAGACCCTATTGAATTTTCGGACCCGATTGAAGAAGGAATCGAACAGGCCGCTAATCTGCGTGAGGAGGGTGCGGAGGTGATTATTGCCGTAAACCATTTGGGAGTTACCGAAGACCGCGAACTCGCCCGCAAAGCGGACGATATTGATTTGATCGTTGGCGGCCACAGCCATGATGCCTTATATGAACCCATTATTGAAAACGGTACACCCATTGTTCAGGCCGGTTATTATACTCAATACCTCGGGCGACTGGACCTGGAGTATGATCGCAATTCCGGCGAACTTTCTCTTCTCAACGAAGAAAATGATCTGCCGTATTTACATGAAATCCATACCGGTATCACTCCGGATCCGGAAATTCAAACCCTGGCTGATGCTTATACCGATTCGCTGAATCAATACCTGGCTGACTGGACTAACAACCGGTATACCGATATCCATGAAAATATAGCCTCGTCGGATTTTAAACTGTCCCGGTCCCCGGCCAAATCTGAAAACCAACTTGGCAACTATGTAACCGATGCCATGCGCCTGTATACCTCTGAAGTTATAGGGGATCAAATAGACTTTGCTTTTCAGGCGGACGGGGCATTGCGTGCACACCTTTATCCCGGGACCATTGAAGGTGCCGAAGGTGACCTGATACTTCACGATATTATCACAACCGTTGGCCTCGGGTCCGGCCTGGATGATCGGCCCGGGTATCCCATGGTTACGGCCTGGCTCACCGGCGAGGAGATCCGGCGGGTGATGGAAATCTCTTTGCTGTTATCCGATCTCTTCGGCTCTTCTTACTTTTTACAAGCTTCCGGATTGAGAATGGAATACGACCATGACCGGGCGATATTCATGAGAATCCCGTTTGCCGGAACGCCCATCCCAAGCAACCGGGGAGTTATGAAACTTGAACGCTATACCGGCAGCGGCCCCCAGTTTGATGACCAGTTCCGGGAGATACCCCGTGGTGAAGATCACCGGCTTTATTTAATTGCCGCCGATTACTATATCGCTTCCTTTCTGCCCTTGGTGGGTGAAATCGTTCCCCACCTTGATCTTACCTTAAAAGACCGCAACGGTAATGAAATTGAAGTCGATGATGCCATTGTCAAACAAGAAGATGGCCGGGAGTTGAAAATGTGGGAAGCAGTCG
>SLQI01000452.1 GCA_007131535.1 Balneolales bacterium
CCAATCTTTAATTGATGTCGCCAATTCATCCAATTTCCGAAGATATCGAGCCGCATGGTTGTAGGCTTTTGATCTCGCCTTTTGCAAAATAGCATCGAGCAGAGCTCTGTACACGGCCGACGTCGCAAGGTAATGACCGGCAGACTCCAGTGTTTTGGCCATATCAAAAAGATGGTAATACTGATTGCCATCCAGATGCCCGGCACGTTGAACGATATATTCGGCGGCATCGCCGATCCGGTTCATTTCAACAAGAAACTGTGCATCTGTTAGCGTGTATCCATTCCGGTCGAGGATCCGGGGAATTTCCCCATCAATCACTTCCTCACGCTTCGACTCGCCAATGACTTCCAGTAATTCCTCCAGGGAATATTTATCCGGAGATCGACGGAACATCTGCCAGGCTACGCTTTCTTGTTTTTCCCGCTCTCCAAGTTTTCCATAAATTTCCTTTAGCAGCTTATCCCGATCGTATTGACTCATGTGATCATCAGGAATTTTTTCAACCCATGATAATGCAGTTTGCGCATCTCCGCTTTCCAGATACACTTTACCAATATCCATGTAGGCAGCGGGATTCAACTTCCCTCCTCTTGCTCTTCGCGTTTGTTCAAACAACTGCGGATCTTTAATCTGCCGGGCAAGGGATTCTATCAGCAATAGCCAGTGACGTGTTTTAAAATCATGTTCTTGCGATGTTGAAGCCCCATCAGTACGTTGCTGTAGCTCCCCAATTAACTCACGTATGACCGGTTCCGTCAGGAATTCACCGGCCCTGTGAAACAGGCTGTCACGTACCCCGTAATTGTTATCTTCGTTGAGTTGAAGGATCAGGTCGGCTAACCAGCGTTTATCGGTACAGCGCTGCGCATATTCAATAAACAGATCACAAGCATCAATCATGAAGACCTGTCCGACCATCCCGCTGGAATCATCACACCGGCCCAGGGTGTATGCATCATGTTCGAAGAATTGAGCCACCAATTTTACACCTTCTTCCGGGTCTTCGACGCTTTCTTTGATTTCCGATAACAGAAGCTCCAGCTTATAAGCGAAATCCGCCGACTCGCCCCACCCTATGAAGCGTTTCGATCGTTTCAATGCAGCAAATTTGGATTTGAGCTGTTTATGTTTCTCTTTCGGTGTGGCAATCAGTTTTTTAACGACCTCATCCGCAGTTGTGTCACGGTCTGCCAGTTCAATTAGAGCATCGGCCAGGGTTTCGGGGTCGAGTTCGAGGAGTCGTTGTTTGCGGTCTTGGGACATGGAATATTTTTTGTTTTGATAAGGCTCGAATATGCAATATACGGAGGGGTTTTACAATTGGGAGATATAGGTTCGGCAGGGTTTGAATCCACCATCTCATCTAAGTGTACAAAACAGTTTTAGGTGAAGCCTGATTTCTCATCTGCGCTCAAATATTATGATTAAGCTCTGGTATTAAACCGCAGCTGATTTGGGTTTTACTCGATTTCCCGCCCCAAAACCACTTGGATTTTCGCAATACTGCTTTGCGATAAACGGTGCATGCCGGACAGCCACTTGTTAATCTCATACTCGCTTTCTCCAAGTTTATCAGCCAGATCTTTGCGTGACCACCCCTTCTCTTTCAGGATTGATAAAATCTGATGCACGACATTCAGGTTATTGTTGATCAATGCCTTTGATTCTTCAGAAGAGCGGTTGTATATCCTGTTGAATGCATCCATAATAGTATGTTTTAATGAGTAGTCTATAGTTGATAATTTCCTTTCATAGTTTTTTTCATACCTGTATTGTGCATTTACCATACATTTGAAGTATATATTTCTGCCATATACTAAGCATACATTCGAACCTTTTGTAAACTTGATAAACCCACTCGCCTTTCCATGCCTAATTTATTAAGTCATTTGATCCTGTAAATATACCATCTTCTATTGGACTGTTGTTTCTGACCATCAATTTTGCCGGCACGTAGAAGATCCCTTAACGGTTTACCAGGACGGGATTCAGAATCTTTAAGTAATCCTTCTCTATTCAACCATTTGGCAGCTTCTACTGCACTTACATATGAAAAATTTCTTCTTTTGAGTTCTTGCTGAATAAAGTTATTGATTGCATTAACTGAGTTATTCCTATTCATTGGACGCAATTTTGGTAAATTATCACTCCATTCATTTTCGTAAGTCTCTTTTGGATTCCTTTTACCAGAATTTGGTAGCTTTAAATTAGCAAAAGGTAATTTGCCAAACTGTTGCCGAAACAATGTTAAAAGCTCGAACTCTTTTTCCTCAGGTTCAATATTTTTAATAACCCTCCAACACACTTTCAGGTCATTAGCATCCTTTAATTGCCATATATATCGCCCACCTCTATGACCAACTTGATAACCCTGGCCAAATCGTACATACTGGTTAATTCGAGATCTGAGAGTTGCATTATTAGAGTTACCACCGGCCTTACCAATATAAATTACCGGTGAGTCCTCCACCCAGTTTTCTTCTAAAATCGCAATGGGTACATTAGGGTCTTTATTTTTAAAAAATCCACCAGTTCCTTTTCGTATAAACTCGGGTTTTCCAAGCTTCATATTCAGTACCAAGTAAACACCTGTCTCATTTGGAATGACCGAAACATCTCTCTTTAACTCCCGAATTGGTATGAACCCTTCAAAACCTTGACGTTTGATAGTAGCAGTATCCGAAAAGATCATAGCAAGCTCTCCTTTAGTTTATTTATTAAGCCATCATCAAATAGCGTTTGACGAAGCGATATAGCAACCAGATGACGATTAAGAGTAAAAGAATATCAAATAGATTACTAAGCATCTCTCTCCCGGTAATGTTTGTATAACTCTACATGAAATATAACAAAATTTTAAAAATGGGTAATTTATATCAAAAAAAAACCACTTAGTCAGTAGACTTCCTGATTGTCTATTGCGCATTACCAAATAATGATTAGTCAAACCGCGTGACTTCTATAGGCACTGCATCTGGATATTACCGATTAGAATCCCCCTCTTTTCCACTTTGATATCATCCTTTGGCTTTCCTTTGGGGGTAATAATGCTCCCTGCTCTATTACTAACTCCAGTTTTTCAGCAGCCACCTTCGGTTTAAGAATTTCCTCCTCTACGAAGTTTTCGAGTGCCCACAACAAACCATGTACTTCAACTTCCTGTTTCTCGCCTTGTTTTCTCAATTGACGATCTCCCGTTAAAAGCATCGCATCCAGATCACGGGCAAGCAGCAGTGCAGAGGTGTCCTCGGGTCCAAGTCTGTTTTGATACGGTTCAGCCCAAATCTGTTCAAGCATATCATCTGTTTCATGCTC
>SLQI01000468.1 GCA_007131535.1 Balneolales bacterium
CGATTGAACCTCTGGAGGGAATAGATTTAATGTTGAAACGGCGAAATCAGCAAAAAGTAAAACGCAATACCGGGGGCGGGCCGGCACTTGTCAGCCAGGCATTGGGCATCACTCTGGATGATAATGGCCGCGATCTTACCGATTCACACATTTGGCTGGAGGATGATGGTTTCCACCCCGGAGAAATCATTGCATCTCCGCGTGTAGGAATAGACTATGCCGGTGATGATGCCCAATTAGACTGGCGGTTTCGCATAGCCGGCAGCCGGTTTACCAGTCCGGCCAAATAAAAAAGCCCGGCTTGAGTAAACCGGGCTTTTAAAAGCGATTGAGATCCGGTGGATCTTAAACTTTTAATCAGTGGTTTTGAGGAGGCGCTTGTTGCTGCATTCCCTGGGACTGCATCAACATTTCCTGTACCTTCTGCATCAGCTCCTGATCGTGTTGGAGAGCCATGGCAATTTCTTCATAGCGGTCCAGCTCCATATCTTCGGCTTCAACATGAGCGATAACCCGCTCTTCGGTTTCTTCCTGAATTTCGAAAATGTCTTCCATGGCACTGTCGAAAGCTTCAAGCTCTGTCTCGGAGGCATCTATATCATCACGAGAGGCGCCCATCTGCTCAGCCTGGCTAATCTCTTGAAACTGCTCAATCGTTAAACCGGCATCTTCAATGACCTGCGGATACTGCATTTCCGCTTCCTGCTGGATTTGCAGGGTTCCCATCGCTACATCAACGAACTCTTCGAGTTCTTCGTCGGAAACTTCAATAGGTTCAGCAGGTTGCTGGCCCATCGGCAGTTCCTGTGCATGCAGTTGAAATAAGCTACCGGTAATGAAAACCATTACCAGCGCTGTAGAAAAGATCTTAAACATAATTTGAGGCTTTATTTTCTTTATTTAATCAAGAGGTAGGTACAACCTATAGAATTTCAATTTATTTTAAAACTAAGAATCTAAGTTTTTACATTTTGCATTATCAGTTCACATTTCTGATCCCAAATCCGCATACATTGTATCCGGTTCAAGATAAAAAATGGCCTGACCGGTTCATGATTTGTGAACCAGCCAGACCACATTAAGCGAATCATATTTAAATTTAAACCGCCTTGAGCCGGGTCTGCTATACTTATAATGAGTAAAGCAGAGTTTTGGCCACCCTCAACAGTTAATCAATGGGGAGGGTCTTGAGGCGGAGCTTGTTGCTGCTGTTGAGGCATGCCCTGCCGCTCCTGAAGCAACTGCTGGGCTCTCTGCATCAGCTCCTGATCCTGCTGGAGTCCCATCATAATTTCTTCATAGCGCTCAATTTCCATGCCTTCTTCTTCAACTTTCTCTTCTATTTCCTCCTGGAAGTCCTCTTCCATTTCTTCCACGGCTTCCATAGCAGCATCATACTTTTCCAGTTCTTCTGAAGTGGCATCTATATCATCGCGGCTTGCCCCCATTTGTTCGGACTGCTGGATTTCCATAAACTTTTCCACTTCGATGCCTTCATCTTGCAGCACCTGCTGTACTTGCATTTCAAACTGTTGATTCAGTTCCGCTACACCCATATAAACATCAATGAACTCTTCAAGTTCTTCATCGGAGACCTCAATGGGTTCAGCCGGCTGTTGATTCATGGGCATATCCTGCGCTTGAGCGAATGACAACCCGCCAAACACTAAGAACATCATTAAAATTGAAGTGAGCTTCTTACACATGGTAGCTATTATTTTATGTACGTTTAGTTATTACACCAAATCTAACCCATGAACATTAATTTTATTTCCAAAAATCTGTATCCGTAATCTTATTGAATGATTTATTACATCTGTTAACATGTTGATGTTTTAGTAATACATCATCCCGAAAACCCCATTGCTTAACGGTAATTTAACATAAACAATCAACCATGACTGTTTACATTTTTTAAAATTTGCGTCCTATAATCCTTGTCACAACTATTGTGCTATTAAATTTTAACTTTAGTTTGTAACAAAATTTATGATCATCCCGACCATTTTGCATTATTCATCAGGAAAACCGGTATGAATGTGCGCATGGGAAGGTTTGAAATGCCTCCTTTCTTTTCCAAAACCTGCGAAAACCGGCTCACCCTATGGGGCCCATTCCATATATCCTGGAGTAGCCGACCCATACTGCTGAATGCTAATTAGTGTCTGTAAGAAAACTCACGATGCCATTTGGAAACAACAGGTAATTATGGTAAGTAGATTAAGAAAAATTGGGTATTTGGCTCCATGAGTTGCTTTAAACCCAATTACCTGAATTACCGAATTACCGAATATACGGCACCAGATATTGGCATTTTTAAAGATACTACCTGTTTTCTTACAGGCACTAATTAGTCCCTATAAGTAAAGCGGTAGTGTCGTAAGAAAACGCCAGGATCAAGGCGCCAAGCTCCCAAAAACCGCTGTGTACAGCCTGTACATGAGCATCTTAAGACGAGCGAAACTCCGATAATGGCGTTTTCTTACAGACACTAATTAATTTCCGTTGATTTCGGTAAACTTATCCGGTGTTTTTTTTATAATGGCTTAACCTGCATATCAACGTTATCGATAAAACGGTTAAATCAACTTTTCACCTGATCAATGCGCAATTTGGTATGAAGAATAAAAAACTGACCTGGGTGGGCCTCCTGTTATTGTTAGCCGCTGGAATTACGGGGGTTTATTTGTGGTATACCCAGCCCATTGGCTTCCGGTACGACGAGCAAACTTTGCTTAGCAAGGAGTTTTACGGCGAAGCCGACCCGGTGGTCTCAACCCTTTCGCGGGCAGCCACGGAAGGCTGGGATGCTGATGATCTCGCTGCAACCTTACCTGAAACACTAAGCCTTCTGCTTTATAATGAAGATATTACCGGAGATGGCGGCACAGAGCATGTCCTGTACAATCACCAGGAAATCTCTCTTGCGGAAAACCTGCGGGAACACGGCTATGAGCGAGTCATCCATGGGCTGATTATTTATCAGCAGCGCGAACATGAGTTAATTCCGATTTTAAAAATTGATACCACCTCCATTTTAGATGAAGCCGGGGACCGGTTAATCGATCAGGTACCTTCCGATTATGGCTATGCTGTAAGAATCACTTCTTTTGAGGACGAACGGCTTTATGAGTCGCCCACCCGCGTGTTTTCCCTCGTAATGGTTGATGAAAGCGGAAACGCAGCCAGTGATGAAATTGCTATTTACTGGAGTCCGCAGGAACAAAAATACCAGCTTGGATCCCCCGCGAATTAACAATGGTAACTTGGAATCCACGGATTAAAAGCCGTATCTTGGTTGCTTCGAACTGTTAATCAGAATCTATGCTGAGTTCTTTCTGAACACGTAAAACTTTAGACTCAGCACTTGAAACCATTTATAAAAAACGGAGATTATACATGCTCAACTCTCGATTTTTGGTGCTTCTCATCATAATCGTAAGTGTTGCACTGGTGAGGTTGCTGCCTCATCCCCCGAACTTCACCCCCGTATTGGCGCTGGCCATGTTTGGCGGGGCTTACCTTACAGATAAACGAATGGCCTTCGGCCTGGCGCTTGGGGCTATGTTCCTGAGTGACCTTCTGCTCGGACTTCACACTACCATGATTTTTGTATACGCCTGTCTTGGCCTTTTGGTTTATTTCGGTATAAAAATGCAAAATAAATTATCCATTGGCCGGGTTGCCGGCGCCGGGCTTGCAGGGTCGGTTATTTTCTTTATTGTAACCAATTTTGGTGTATGGCTGACTGCCGGTTACTACCCTCTCACTTTTGAAGGGCTTACAGCTGCCTATATTGCTGCTATTCCCTTTTTCCATTACACGCTGGCATCTACCCTTATTTACAGTGCGGTGCTGTTCGGCGGATTTGAATTCGCGCAGCGCAAATTTCCTGCATTGCAACCAGCCGCGGTGCAAAATCAATAGTTCCAATTTATCGGCGCCTGTCGTATCAGCTCAACTATTTCGCCCTGATATTGTCATGGAAGATTGTAACTGATACGAGGGGCAGCCGATAATCGCATTCCACATCTTCCACCGGTTAATAGCATCACCTGTTTCACTTTTCTGATTCCGAACTATGGCACTATCCGGGAAAAAAGTTGTAATTACAGGTGCTACCAGCGGCATCGGACGCGAACTTGCCATTCAGCTCAGCCGCAAGGATTGTATTCTCGGTTTAACCGGTAGACGAAATCACCTCCTTGAAGAACTGGCTGAAGAACTCCCTGCAAAAACTTATATCCGGCAGATGGATGTCAGCCGCCCCGAACAAGCGCAACAGCAGATGGAAGAGCTTGTTGAAGCTATGGGGGGATTGGATATTATTGTACTCAATGCGGGTGTATCAACCCTGAGCCGTGAATTTGAATGGGAGTCCGAACGTCAGCTAATTGATACCAACGTCACAGGTTTTTGTGCGTTATTAAACACTGCTTTTCATCATTTTAGCAAGCAGCAAAGCGGACATATTGTTGGCATTTCTTCCATTGCCTCTCTGGTTCCAAACCCCGGATCCATGGGTTACAATGCCTCAAAGGCATTCATTTCCAACTATTTGCAGGGCTTGCGGATGAGAATAAAGAAAAACGGACTGCCGATATATGTAACCGATATCCTGCCCGGTTACATCCACACACCTATGACGGAAAACAACAAGGGTATGTTCTGGGTGAGTACGGTTGAGAAAGCTACCCATCAAATAGTCGCAGCCATCGAAAAAAGAAAGTTCAAAGCCTATATTACCCGACGATGGTTTTGGGTTGCTCTGTTGGTTCGAAATATTCCGCATAGGTTTTGGTACTGGATTACATAAGATTTACTCAATTTCTTTGTTATATGTCGGGTCAACAGGGTATTTCTCTGAAAACTGCTTCACGCTGATTAATGGCGGATAAAAACGGCTTTTTAATCTTGCCTGTCTTTTATTAATATTTACGCCTGTTTAACCGGCATGGTCAATTTATCACTCCACATTTTGAGTATATACACATCTTAATTCAATGAGCAAGGATCACACAGACTCCAAACAACCCATGGAGCAACGGGGATGGTTTACAAGGTTTCTTGATGTCGTGGAATGGCTTGGGAATTTGCTGCCCCACCCCGTTACCCTATTTGCACTATTTGCTTCCGGCGTAATTCTTCTAAGCGGCCTTGCCGAATGGCTGGGCTGGGCGGTCGAGGACCCTCGCCCGGAAGGCTCTGCCGGAAGAGCTGAAGACGGTACCATTGAAGCCATCAGCCTGCTCAATGCCGATGGTTTCCGAATGATACTTGAAAATCTCGTAGAGAATTTCGTCAGCTTCGCTCCACTCGGTACCGTGTTGGTGGCGCTACTCGGCGTTGGCGTAGCCGAACATTCCGGATTGATCAAATCCGGAATCCGTGGCCTGGTACTTAGTGCGCTATCGGTAAAACCCTCCGTTCATGACCCTGCTAATGCCAGCTTTTTCCGGCGTACCGGGGCGGTGATCCTCGATCCCAAGAATCTGGTTACCGTTGCCATCATTTTTGCCGGGATTATCTCCAACACCGCATCAGAGCTCGGTTATGTGGTGCTCGTTCCCCTCGGCGCCGTCGTATTTTATTCGGTCGGGAGGCATCCGCTGGCCGGCCTGGCCGCTGCTTTTGCATCGGTTTCAGGGGGGTACAGCGCTAACTTGTTTCTTGGTACCATCGATCCGCTGCTGGCCGGCCTGACCGAAGAGGCTGCGCGGTTGATCGACCCCGGCTATGAAGTACATGCTGCGGTGAACTGGTATTTTATGATCGTGAGTACTTTTGTGATCACTGCCGTGGCCACTTTTGTAACCCTTCGAATAGTTGAACCCAAACTCGGTAAATACGACCCCTCCATCGCCATGGAGGATCTCAGCGAATATGATGATGCCATGGATCCGCTTACCCCGCTGGAAAAGAAGGGGCTTTTCTGGGCATTTATGAGTGTACTGTTTTTTATCGGTATGATTTTATTGCTTACCATTCCGGAGTGGGGTTGGCTGCGTGAACCGGAAACCGGGGAAATTATCGTTTCCGGATCTCCGCTGCTGAATGGAATTGTAGCGTTGATATTTATAGGTTTCATCATACCGGGATACGTCTATGGTAAAGTGGCCGGTACGATTAAAAGCGACCGGGATGTAATTGACGGCATGGCCAAATCCATGTCGACGCTCGGGTTGTATATCGTTATTGTATTTTTTGCCGCCCAGTTCGTGGCCTTTTTCGGGTGGACCAACCTCGGGCAGATTTTCGCCGTCAACGGTGCCCAGTTTCTTGAGGCTCTGGGTATGACCGGACCGTTTATCTTCCTCGCCTTTATCCTGGTTTCCGGCTCCGTTAACCTGATGCTTGGATCAGCTTCGGCGCAATGGGCGGTTACGGCGCCGATTTTCGTACCCATGCTTATGCTTATCGGTTACAGCCCGGAAGTTATCCAGACCGCGTACCGGATCGGCGATTCGGTCACCAACATCATCACCCCGATGATGACCTATTTCGGGTTAATCCTGGCATTTGCCAACCGCTACGACAAAAACCTCGGGATCGGGACGGTCATCAGTATGATGCTCCCCTACAGCATCTTTTTCATGATCAGCTGGATGATTCTGTTCATGGTTTGGGTATTCGGATTCGGCTTTGAGGTAGGTCCCGGAGCCCCCACTTATTACGGAGATTAATACCAGGCGGGTTGTCCGGCATAGCCGGGCTACCCGCTTGCAGTTACAGGGAATAGAATAACTGTTAGAAAACCAATGGGTGGGTGGACCTACTCATGCCTCCACTTGCAGGTTTTCCTCCTCACTTTTCACCCCGGCCCACTCCATATATTGCCGGCGCATTTCTTCAGAGACCTGCGGCATTTCTCCCCGCGTCTTACCCGTTATATCAACCGGGGGGTGTATATATGCTGTAATGGTCCCTTTTCGGGTAACCAGCGAATTGCCCGGACACAATTCACGTGCACCTTCCACATAAATAGGTACTATCGGGTATCCCAGATCATGAGCCATATAAAATGCTCCGTGACGAAACCGGCCTATTACACCTTTATGCTTTCGGGTACCTTCCGGAGCAAAAAATACCGACAGTTTTTCTCTTTTAATTTTATCAATCGCTTTGTTCAGCGTTTTTATAGACTTTTTACTATCTGATCGATCAATAAAAATCTGGTCGGTTAACTTTCCGGTTACAAAAAAAAGCGGGTTGTACAAAAACTCCTTTTTCGCCACAAAGCGGATGTTCGGCAACTGCAATCCAACAATGATGAACAAATCCAAAGTTGAGGCGTGATTCATGATGAAAACGGCCGGCTCGGTTGGTTTCGGCCCCACATATTTTACCTCAAAGTTTATTCCGGCTACCCACAGAACACTGCGTCCCAAAAAAAACCCCAGATATTTGATCATGTGATTACGAAGCCTGCCCCAGGATACAAGCAAAGCCGGAATAAGGACGATCATGCACAGGGTAAGCGCAATGATAAACCATAATGCTATAAAAACCGACCTGATATATTCAGCGATAGTTGGCTGCATTTTTTCCGCCTAATATAGACAGGTTCCCCGGCTCAATCAATTTTATCCGTTCTCAAAACAGTCTTACCTATGCTCCTGCATTAACTTATTAAATGTGCTGAACACAGAAATGTATTTTTATGTTTTTCATATTGCCTATTGACTTACATCCAAAAAAGCGTATTATAAAAACTCAGCAAGCGCTTTCATCCCAAATTCTCTTTTATGCTACTATTTTTTATCATCTTACAACATTTTTAAATACGCTTTTCAGCCCTCGTTTAATTCTAATTATTTTTTTTCAGTGACTTACCCCACAACTGATACTGCTCCGGAAAGTACCATACTCATCAAGTATGGTGGTAATGCTATGACGGATCAAACCGTCAGGTCAGCCCTTTTACGTGAAATCTCCGGCCTGAAAGACTCCGGTTTTCGACCGGTTATTGTCCATGGCGGCGGACCGGTAATCAAGCAAACCCTGGAAGCCGCCGGTATTGAAAGCGAATTCGTTGCAGGTCACCGGAAAACCGATGCCGTCTCTATGAAATATGTGGAGATGGCATTGAGGGGAGCTGTTAACGGGGAGTTGGTTTCCATATTAAATCAACAACAAGCCGGGGCTGTGGGTATTAGCGGGAAGGACGGTAACCTGGTTATTGCTGAGAAACGGTATCATACCGAGACCATTGACGGCAAAACCCAAAAACTGGACCTGGGTCAGGTCGGCAATGTCAAATCCGTTGATCCAAGGGTCATCGTCACGCTGCTGAATAACGATTTTCTGCCGGTAATCTCGCCGGTTTCCTTAGGGGAGGACGGACTGGATTACAACATCAACGCCGATATGTTTGCCGGGCATATTGCCGGTGCGCTACAGGTCCAGACTTATTTTGTACTAACCGATGTAGATGGGTTGATGGAGGATATTAACAAACCTGAATCACTCATAAAAAAAGTCTCAATTGAAGATCTTAAGACCCGGTTTAACGACATCATCCGGGGTGGCATGATCCCGAAAATAGAATCCTGTGAAATCGCACTGCAGCATGGAGCTCAACAAGCGGTTATCATCAATGGAACGCGGCAGGGTTCATTAACCGAAGCACTCACCCAACAAGAATTCAAAGGAACTAAAATAATATCCTGATGACGAATCAATCCGAACAGTGGCAAAAACTGGATCAAAAACATCATTTCAACCTTTATAAACGATTTCCCGTCACCCTGGATCACGGCAAAGGTTCCCGCGTTTGGGATACCGACGGCAACGAATACCTCGACGCACTGGCCGGTATTGCCGTCAACAGTCTCGGGCACAGCCATCCCAAATTTGTTGCCGCGTTGCAGGATCAAGTGTCGAAGCTGATCCACATTTCCAATTTTTATACTTCTATACCCCAGGTACAGCTGGCTGAAAAACTCACCACACTCACTGGTTTGGATCGGGTATTTTTCACCAACAGTGGTGGAGAAGCTGTGGAAGGCGCTATAAAACTGGCGCGCAAATATGGCCATGAACACGGCAAGACCGGCAATATCATTAGCCTGGAAGGTTGTTTTCACGGGCGTACTTTGGCTGCTATTGCTACCGGCAAGGCAAAATATCAGGAAGGTTTTGAACCGATGCCTTCAGGATTTAAGCAGGTTGCCTTCAATGATATTGACGCGCTTCAAGCCGAAGTCGACGATAGCACTGTTGCCGTAATTCTGGAGCCGATTCAGGGTGAGGGCGGGATCCGTCCGGTGGATCGGGATTATCTCAGGAAAGTGCGCGAACTGTGTGACCGCCACGGCACTCCCCTGATTCTGGATGAAATTCAATGTGGGGTCGGGCGAACCGGCCACATGTTTGCCTATGAGTACTATGGCATCAAGCCGGACATCCTTACGCTGGCCAAAGCCCTCGGTGGCGGAGTTCCGGTAGGTGCTGTTGCGGCCCGCGAAGAAGTTGCCAAAGTGCTGGTACCCGGGAATCATGGCACCACCTATGGAGGAAATCCGCTGGCTACACGCGCTGCGCTGGAAGCCCTGAACATCATTGAAGAAGAAGGGTTGGTAAAACAAGCCGGCGAAAACGGTCTTTGGCTGCGCGAGCAGCTCCGGAACTGGGCTGCCGGTGAAGATGCCGTCAAAGAAATACGCGGGTTAGGATTGATGGTCGGGGTTGAACTCAATTTCGACGCCCAACAAGCCATTCAGGAAATGTTCAAACGTGGCGTACTGGCTAATGCGGCGTCAGGCACCGTCATTCGCTTGGTACCGCCACTGAACATTTCCAGGGATGATCTCGGTAAAGTTATTGATACGGTCAAAGAAGCCGTTCAGCACGCCAAACAAAAAGTATCATGAGTACCCAAATACGCGCGCTTATTGTCGGGGCAACCGGGTATACCGGATCCGAGTTAGTGCGATTACTTCTGGATCACCCCAACATTGAAATTGCAGGGGTGACCTCCAGCTCCCGTGCCGGAACCCGGTTCGATGAAATTTATCCGCAATTTGCCGGGCATTTTGACCAAAAGCTTACACCCACTGAGGAAATTAACCCTTCAGACTTTGATCTCATTTTTCTGGGGCTGCCTCACGGAATATCCATGAGTTTCGTCAAACAGCACGGGTACAGCCAAACGCCGATAATTGATCTGTCCGGTGATTTCAGGTTGAGCAGTGCTGAGTTGTACAATCAATGGTATCCTGAACAGCACGTTCTACCGGAGGCTATCGAAGACGCGGTGTTTGGTCTGCCGGAGTGGTTTTCTGAACACATCCGCAAAACCAACCTGATTGCCAACCCCGGCTGTTACCCGACCTCTTCTATATTGCCGCTTATCCCGTTGATCAAAAGCGGAAAAGTAGACCCGGCGACTATCATCATAGACTCCAAATCCGGAGTAACCGGTGCCGGAGCTAATGCCAAGTCTATCACCCACTTTCCGACGGTAAACGACAATTTTTCGGTTTACGGGTTGATGAAACACCGCCACACCCCGGAAATTGAAGATATCACCCGACAGGTAACCGGCACCGCTACAACTATTCAGTTTACTCCGCATCTGCTGCCGGTAAGCCGGGGAATTCTGACCATGGTTTACGGCCGGGGGAACGGCGTCTCCTCAGAAGCTGAGGTACGCTCCTGGTTTGAAGATGCTTATGGAGATAAGCCGTTTGTGCGACTGAATACCAAGCCGCCTTCCCTACACGAAGTACGCGGCACCAATTACTGCAACCTGTACGCTTCCTACGATCCGCGCACCGGTAATGTGATCGTAATTTCGGTGATTGATAATCTCGTCAAAGGTGCGGCGGGGCAGGCCATTCAAAATGCAAACCTACGGTTCGGCTTCCCCGAGACTGCCGGACTTAAACACTCATCTTTAGCTCCCTGATTCCAATATGTCTGAAATGAATACCATGACAACGGTGAGAGGCTTCAAATACTGGGGTGCCCATACCGGCATTAAATCCAAAAGGCGGGATCTCGGTTTAATATACTCTGAGGTTCCGGCTGCCGAGGCTACCCTGTTCACCCGTAACCTGGTCGTTGCCGAACCGATTAAATTGATGCGGAAACGCAATCCCAAAGGTACAGCACAGGCCATCGTAATTAATTCAGGTAATGCCAATGCCTGTACCGGCAAACAAGGTATGGAAGGCGCTCAGGCGATGGTGCAAACCGCCGCCGAAGAAATGGAGGTCGACGAGAACCATGTTATAATTGCATCAACCGGCATCATCGGGCAAACATTTCCCACAGATTTAGTGGTGCAAGGCATCAAAGATAACGTCCGTAAACTGACCGAACGGCGGGTAGCTTCGAGCCTGCTTGCCAGTTCGATTTTAACTACGGATACCTTTCCCAAGGAAGAATATCTGAATTTTAAGCTGGGTAAACACCAGGTGAATATGGCCGGTGTGGCCAAAGGTTCCGGTATGATCCACCCTAATATGGGAACGATGCTTGCCTTTGTCGTCAGTGATATAGCCATCAGTCCTGAACTGCTGGAAGAAGCCTTACGGGAGGTTACTGATCAGACGTTCAATATGATCACGGTGGACGGGGATACCTCCACTAATGATATGATCTCAGTACTCTGTAACGGATTGGCCGGCAATAAAGAAATAACTGAGAAGAATGACCATTACGAGAAGTTTAAAAAGCAGCTTCATAAAATCTGCATGAGCCTGGCCAAGCTGATTGTTTCCGACGGCGAAGGGTCCACCAAATTTATTGAGTACGAGGTGATGGGAGCCAAAACCAAAGAAGATGCACGAAAGATCATCCGGACGGTATCCAACTCCGCACTGGTTAAAACCGCCATTTTTGGCAGAGACCCGAACTGGGGGCGAATCCTGGCAGCCGCCGGCCGCTCCGGTGCTGATTTTGATCCCGAAAATGTAGATCTGTTTATGGGAAGCAAGAAAACGCTTCAGCTGTTGAGTAACGGACAGCCTACCGGCGAAAATCTGACACAGCTCAAAAAAATGATGCGTTCCACGCTTATCCGGGTACAATTGGATCTCAAAGATGGTGATGAGTATGCGATCGGCTGGGGAAGTGACTTCTCGTATGAATACGTGCGGATTAATGCCGAATATACCACCTGATTCAAAGTGCGCAGAAAAGGGAAACTAAAAAATGGGGCAGGCTACTTGTATCGCACCGCTACGACCTCCTACCGCTGCTGCCTTCCGGCCCTGACGGACTTCAGAGGGAGCTGGTCGTACAAGACCTGCCCCGAATATGCACTTCTCAAAAAAAAGCCTGATCTGCTGAACAGGCTTGAAAGATGATGCCGATAGAAGAAATACTTTTTGCGGCATTGTTGTGAGGCGAAACCTCAACACTGGTGCTAAGCAGAATCTGTCTCGGAATAACCCAAGGCAGAATTTAAAACTTTTGGCTGCTTCAACTTGAAACACCTTTGTGGAGCTACGGGGATTCTTCCGAAGGAATGCCCTTGGCAGAACCCCGAACCTCTTGCTGCTTCAACCTGAAACACCTTTGTGGAGCTACGGGGATTCTTCCGAAGGAATGCCCTTGGCAGAACCCCGGACCTCTTGCTGCTTCAACTTGAAACACCTTTGTGGAGCTACGGGGATTCTTCCGAAGGAA
>SLQI01000300.1 GCA_007131535.1 Balneolales bacterium
AAAGTCAACAGGAGAGCTCATCAATTCATAAACCTTGGCCAGAGGCAATTCAATTTCGATTTTTTGATGCGCCATATGATCGTTGATCTACTTCGTAGTGGTGAATGTTTGTTGTGAATAATAACTACTGATTTGCAGAATATTTTTTATCCACAATATTCATAAGTTACGCTTTTTTGAGTTAAATTTCAATGTAAAACTGCTTCAAAAAACCGCTACCATTGATTAACAGGGGCTATTATTTATTTATATTCATGTCCGCTCGGAAGTTACGCACCTACATACTGCCTCTGTTATTTCTACTCTTACACGTTACCGGTTATGCTCAGCCCCGGTTATCCGGCGGTGTATTTAACTACAATGGAGTTCAGGTTTCATCACCCCATGAATTGCTCTATGGATACAACCGGCTCAATCTGATTTTAGAACAGCAGGTATCAGACGGGCGCCTGTATGCAGATGTAGATTTCGAACATTTATATAGTGAAGCCGCCGATTCTCTCAGGGTTCTTCCTCGCCAGGTTTGGATGGAACTTTATTTTGACAACAGTGACTTGAGGGCCGGCCGGCAGCTGATTAACTGGGGATTAGCCGAAGGCTCTTCTGTATGGGAACAAACTTCGCGTATGGACCTTTCGCGTTTGTTTACTGATGATTTCTCCCGGGTTCGATTGGGCACCGATGCTTTGAGGTATATATACTATTCCGGAAGTAACCAGATTGAGGGAATTATTAACCCCGTATTTTCGCCCCACATTATTCCCGATTCCGAAAGTATCTGGTTCCCTTATATCCCGATTCCGGGCGATTTGGATACAGAGATTCAGCATGAAACGCCTTCACCTTCACTTGACCGGATACAGTACGGTTTTCGGTTTCGATTCCGCGGGCTGAACCGGGCAGATCTGGATCTTAATGCACTATACTGGCACAACCCCACCCCTGCGTATTTCAAACAACCCCGATTTAGTTCTGAGGAACCGGGTGATTTTGAATTACCAGAGGCTATTGTACTGACCGAGACGTATCACCAAACCCCGATTTTTGGTTTTGCCCTTGAGGTACGTCCGGCTCCTGACTGGGATATATTTACTGAAGCTGCATGGCACCTTTCACGAAAATTCGACCTTATACCTGAAGAAATCGAGTATCTTGATCGCGAAACCATCACCATTGGAGAGCTCAATGAGTTGATTGACGCCATTGAATACTACCAGCAGTCGGGATTTCTGACAGAGCGCCCATGGTTAAACAGTACTTTGGGGATTCGCTATCGCAGCGGCAACAGGGTTATGAAACTACTCTCGGGAATTGAAACGATCATCAATTACCATGATGAAATTGCCCAGGACCAAGTATTCACCCATATTACGGCTCTGTATTCCGATTACTTTTTCCGGGATCGGCTAAATCTAAACGTCACAGGGCGCTATCATTTAAATGATCAAAGCTTCTGGCTAACCCCATCCCTCTCCTATGAGGTAACCGACAGATGGGATACATCTGTCGGAACTCACATTTTCGGCGGGCATTCGCCTGAACCGTACTACGGCCATCTGAGCTTTCATCAGTTTAGCGAATACAGCTTCGGCTATTTGGAACTGCGTTACCGCTGGTAATCAGCTTCCTGCTTTAACAGCTTCAACTACGGCTTCAGCAGTCAGCCCGAGATTCTTATAAAGATCCTTATACGGTGCCGAAGCTCCAAAACGATTTAGTCCGATAAATTGACCTTTATCACCAATCCATTCGTGCCAGCCGGTGGACGATGCAGCTTCAATGGCCACCCTGTTGTTGACCTCATCGGGCAATACCGCTTTACGATACGATTCCGGCTGCTCTCTGAACAGTTCCCAGCAAGGCATGCTTACCACCCTGGCCTGAATTCCCTCATTGCTGAGTATATCGGCTGCTTCCATGGCAATTTCCACCTCAGAGCCGGTAGCCAACAAGATGGTATCGGGTGTAGATGGTGTATCTTTAAGTATGTAGGCTCCTTTTTCCACCTGAGAGGCCGATGCATCCGTTCTGTCATACACCGGAAGGCCCTGGCGGGTTAGCGCAATTGCAGTAGGAGTTTTTCTGTTTTCAACAGCAATTTTCCAGCACCAGGCAGTTTCATTGGCGTCGGCCGGCCTCAGGACAAACAAATTAGGCATGGCACGCAGTCCGGCCAGCTGCTCTATCGGCTGGTGTGTCGGTCCGTCTTCACCGAGACCAATACTATCATGCGTAAAAACAAATATGGATCCAAGGCCTGAAAGCGCAGCCAGCCGAATAGCCGGACGGCAATAATCAGAGAAAATCAAAAAGGTACCGCCGTAAGGAATTAACCCTCCGTGCAGATTCATACCGTTAAGAATCGCACCCATCGTATGTTCGCGTACCCCGTAGTGGACATATCGCCCTCCATAATTTTCGGCGCTGAATGCCTGCTGACCGACATTCGTATTGTTGCTCGGGCTCAAATCTGCTGATCCGCCCATCAGATTAGGGATATTGCTTACCAGCGATTCAAGCACTTTACCCGAAGCTTTTCGGGTAGCCAGTGCCCCATCTTCGATTTTAAACTCCGGCAACAGTTGTTCCCAGTTATATGCAGGCTCTGTTACCCACTTCTCAAACTCTTCAGCTTTTTCCGGTTGCCCCTTACGATAATCAGCAAAGGCCGCTTTCCACTCTTTTTCATGTTCCTCGCCTTTTTCTACCGCTGCACGTGTGTGCTCAAGAACCTCATCCGGAATATAGAAGGGCTCGGCATACTCCCAGTTGTAGTGCTGTTTGGTCAGCTTTACCTCATCCTCGCCAAGTGGGGCTCCGTGGGATGCCGCTGTGGCCTCTTTATTCGGACTGCCATAACCAATTTTGGTTTTGCAACATATGATACTGGGTTGATCCTTAACTTCCCGGGCTTTGGAGATGGCCTCCGCAACAGCGTCGCGGTCGTGTCCGTCTACACTGATTACATGCCATTTGTACGATTCAAAACGTTTGGGTACATCTTCACTGAAAGCCAGATCAGTAGAGCCATCAATGGTTATGTTATTATCATCATACAGATAAATCAGTTTACCCAGTTTGAGGTGTCCTGCCATTGAAGCGGCCTCATGGGTAATTCCCTCCATCAGGTCACCGTCGCTTACGATACCATAGGTATAATGATCAATGAGCTTGTGCCGGTCTGTGTTGAATTTAGCCGCCATGTGCGCTTCGGCGATAGCCATACCTACCCCGTTGGCAAACCCCTGCCCAAGCGGACCGGTGGTAGTTTCAACCCCGGGTGTATGTCCGT
>SLQI01000215.1 GCA_007131535.1 Balneolales bacterium
CGGCGGAATACCATGAATTAATAGTTGATTCAAGAATGGGCGCGTTATCAAAAGTGTCGTTGAGCGTGAAGTTCAGCCGGGCGCCCCAGATCCCGGCATTGAGCTCGTGCCGGGGAGCGGGAAGCCAGTCGAAATCAGCCCGGACGGATAGTTCGTTAACCCGGTTTTCCCGCTCGAATTCGGTACCGCCGATATCGGCAAACGGATAATTAAAATACCGGGAACCGGTAATACGGAAATTGGCAAACAAATTGGAACTTGCGATATGGGTCCATGAAGTGCTGAAAGTCTGATTTCCGTAACGCAAGTCGAAATTGAGCTCATCTTCAAAGGGGAGCACCACATCATCCGTACCGGCATAAAACGCCGTGCTCACCCGGTTATGGTCATCCAGCTCATAATTGAATTTGGCGTTCAGATCATAGAAGTAAAAGCTGTCGGGCACGCCGTCAATCTGATCACGGAGCACCGCTAATACCGGCTCCAGCGTTGAACGCCGGAAAGCCACCATATATGAACCGTCACCTACGGGGCCTTCCGTCATCACTCTGGATGAAAGCATTCCGAGGCTTAATATTCCACCGTGTTCATTGCGGTTACCGTCTTTGTTATAAATATCCACCACCGAACCCAGCCGTCCGCCGTATTCGGCAGGATAGGTGCCTTTGTAGACCTGGACATCTTTGATGGCATCCGGATTAAACGTTGAGAAAAAACCGAAAAAATGGGTGGGATTGTATACCGTGGTTTGATCAAGCTGAATCAGGGTTTGGTCCGGACTCCCGCCCCGGATATAGAGGCCACTGGAAAAATCGGACGCCGCGGCAATACCGGGCAGCAGCTGAATGGACCGGAACACATCGTCCTGCAATACTCCGGGGCTTTGAGTAATCAAATCAGTGGAAATATTCCGCCGGCCGATATTCCGCCGCTCCTCCTGCTCTCGCTCGGAATACACGACCAACTCATCCAGCTCCAGCCCGCGTGGGATCAGGCTGATATCCAGGCGCAACTCGTCGCCGGGCTCCAGGGTGATTTCCTGCTCAAGTGTAGCATACCCCATGTAGGAAACGCGAAGGGTGAACGTACCGGACGGAACCCCGCGGATTTGATAATAACCTGAGGTGTTTGTGGTTGCGCCAAAATCTGTATCTTTAATCAAAACGGTGGCACCGATCAATGTTTCGCCGGTGGTCTCGTCCGTTATGTACCCGTTGATGGAAGCCTGTTTTTCTGATGAAGCTTGTACCGGGAGCAAACCCGATATGGTAAATACAAAAAAAATAAGCAGGAATTTCATAGTATATTCATACGAATGACTTCAATTAAAAATTTGGTAACCCGTTTTAAAAAAATACGTAATGTGTTTAATGTAAACCGTATTAAATTTATACCATCACGGGTGCAGGAATGTTGTATTCGGAGATTTCATTTAATAATTAAAGTATAAGGGCTGATGAAGCGTAATCATTCCATACGATCGGTACTGAATTTTGGTTTCGCCCTCGGCGTATTTCTGATGGCATTGGGGTTTGGAAGCCGGGCTGAAGCTCAACAGGTTTATGTCGTGAATGTCGAAGGACTTGTTGACAGCGGGCTGCACGCCTATATCGAACGAAGTATTCGTGCAGCCGAAAACGACAATGCCGACGGGATCATCCTGCACATGGATACATTCGGCGGGCTGGTGGATGCGGCGGATAAGATCCGTAATTCCCTCCTGGAAGCCGAAATAACGACGGTTACCTATATCGATAAAAATGCGGCATCCGCCGGGGCGCTGATTTCCATTGCCACGGATTCTATCTATATGGCACCCGGTTCTTCAATCGGGGCAGCGACGGTAGTGGCCGGCGACGGACAGAAAGCTGATGAAAAAATGCAGAGCTACTTCCGAAGCATCATGCGCTCAACAGCCGAAACTAAAAACCGGGACCCCCGCATCGCCGAGGCTATGGTTGATGAACGAATCGAAATTGAGAATGTAAGTGCCGAAGGGGAGCTGCTTACCCTCAGTACCAGCGAAGCTGTAGAGCTTGGATTTGTTAACGGAAGCGCCACCAGCATCGACGAAGTTATAGAAAAAATGGGGTGGGGTGATCGCACCCTGGTACAAATGGATGAACGCTGGCAGGAGTCCTTATTGCGGTTTCTGTCCAACCCGGCGCTTACCGGTTTGTTTATGATGATGATGCTCGGCGGCCTTTATTTTGAATTGCAGTCACCCGGGGTCGGCTTTCCCGGCGCGGTAGCAATGGTCGGTGCTATGTTGTTTTTCGGGCCGCATTTTGTCCTGGGACTGGCCTCGATATGGGAGCTGATGTTCATACTGGCCGGCGTCGCCCTGATAATGGTTGAAATTTTCGTGCTGCCGGGGTTTGGAGTTGCCGGTATTGCCGGGGCGCTGCTGCTTGTGTTTGGCTTGTTTTCATCTCTGGTAGGCAATGTCGGTTTCAGCTTTCCGCAACTCGATCAAATGAGCGGGCCGATCTGGACCATGGCCACCACATTGATTATCGGGATTCTGCTGATTATATCGTTTGCCCGTTATCTGCCGCAAAACCGGGCGTTCAGTAAACTTATCCTCGCAACCAGTACGGATCAGCAGTCCGGCTACTCTTCTTTTAAAGAGCGGGAGGATATGACCGGCAAAGAAGGCATCGCACTCACGGCACTTCGCCCTTCCGGAACGGTATTGATCGATGATCGACGCTATGATGTGGTTACCGAAGGCGACTTCATTGAAAAAGGCGCAAAGGTAAAAGTGGTGAGTTCATCCACCAGTGTCATCACCGTAAGAAAGATGGATGAAACCGGAGTACCCTGGGCGAAAAAGGTGTGAGAAGTTTAGCCGCGGATTTTCGCGGATGGAACGCGGATTGGGTTGGCAGCGGTGAGTTTTGCCATTTTGCCCAGGTTCAACCCTTTTGATTTACGACGTACGATTAGCGATGTGTCAATCACAAGTCTGATATCACATAATCGTTAATCTGCTATCCGTCGGTCTTGCTTCGATGTCCGCGAATCGGCTAACCTTTTCGCTTTTCCTCAGCCCTCTGCGCCGGGTTTGACGGATTAACGAAAGCAGATTAACGAATTCAAATTTTTGATTTACGGTTGACGATGTGCCACGTACGATTAGCGATGTGGTGCAGGTTAGAAAATTACTAATCCGGAACTTCAAAATTTGATACCCCGAGATGTTGAGCGAGGGTCATTAGTTTACGGTCCATCGTCACCAGTGTAGCTGAATTTCTTCGGGCACAGATAACATAGACCAGGTCATAG
>SLQI01000106.1 GCA_007131535.1 Balneolales bacterium
AAAGACATCAACGTGGGGAATGCCTCAATTGAGTTTTTCGCAGATATCAACAACCTGTTCAACTTCCGCCACATGTCGCAATGGGCTAGTTATGGGTTCTACGATGGTGAAGACTACAATCGCTACATGCGCTCACTTCACCTTCCCGAAGATGTTCTGGATGATTTGTCCTATGCAGCTGTACCGGGTAATGATCAGCCGGGGGACTTCCGGGATCCGGATGTGGACTTTCACCCAATAGAGTCCATCAGCAGCTCCGAGGCATTGCCGTCAACCCCGGATCAGACTCAACAGCGTCCGTTTTACTACTCCCGCGATACCGGAAACTACTACCAGTTTTCTGAAGATGAAGGGTGGGTGGAAGCCGATCAGGATAAGCTTCAGGAGGTGCTGGATACCAGGGCGTATATCAACATGCCCAATCTACGAACGATGACCTTCCTGAATCCGAGAAGTATCTATTGGGGCATAAAGATTTCTTTTTAAGTATGAATTTGTACGTATTCCAAACTTCAGAATTTAATGTATAGGAATAACTTCAGACTATTTTGTAAAGCTTGTATAGTTGCAATTGTGCTGCTTCCGTGGATGGTTCATGAAGCTGAAGCGCAAATTGAAACCCGCTGGTTGAATGCGGGTTCATTGCATAACTGGTTTTCCAGTATTGGCTCCGAAATTGAGCATGGATTGATTAGCGAACAGCAATACGGCAAACGTTGGCCGGGAATCTATCAGTATCAGGACGCTCAGGCGGCGCGGGCAATGTGGATCGGAACCAGTCAGTTTACCGATCAACATGGCGAGACATTTCAGCCCAAAGTAGTACATGTAGGCCCGCGAGTGGATGGTCAGGAGTCATTTACTCCTATTGAATTTGGTTTGCACAGCAAATTTGATGAACCGGCTGTATTTGTCGATGGCATTCCCACTTTTAACGAGCCGGTACAAATAGATGAAATTGATGAAAATCTTCCTTCCGACCGGGCGATTCTAAATACTGTGAATTCGGCGATGGGTATAACCATGAACCGCCGGATATTGCAATTCAGTCAGGAGCATCATGATAACTACCATATCGCGGAATATGAATTTATCAACACCGGAGAAGTAGATGGAGACGGCACCACTGTAGACCCCCAAACGCTCGAGGATGTCTGGTTTTACTTTCAACAGCGCCTTGCAATTGTACGCCAGACCCGATACGTCTTCGGTAATGAAACGGGCTGGGGGGTAAACACTATGATCGACCGCCGCGGAGATGGCATGGATGATAATGATGTCGGTGAGCCTTTTCGGGCTCAATTTGCCTGGCACGGCAATCATACCAATTTCGATGATTTCAATAATATCGGCGGACCCATCATTGAGCCAAACACAGCAAGAGGCTATTTGACCGAAGCTGACTCTACCGGAAGACTTGGAGCTTATCATTTTGTGGGGCACGTTGTATTACATGCTGATACCTCTCCAAACGATCGCACAGATGATCCGGAACAGCCCGGGACGATGCGTCACCTGCATTCCGATGATAACTTGAACTTTAACAATACAAGGTTTGGTGAATCACGAATGCAGGAAGAATATGACCTGATGTCCAGTGGGCACTCCGCTCGTCACGCTAACCTGGTGGAGCCCAGTGGTGATTTCACCGAGCAAACTGCGGATCCCTCTCAAGGAAATGCAGGCGGGTATTCCATGACAGAGGGATATGGGCCTTACACATTAGAGCCTGGTGATACGGTACGTATAGTAGTTGCCGAAGCCGTTGCAGGAATCAGCCGGGAAGCTGCGGAAATTATTGGCCGCGAGTACAAGCGATCCGATGCCGATGATGACCACCTGATAGAATTTGAAGTACACGGGGAAACGCAGTCCATGACGAAAAACGAATGGGTCTTTACTGGCCGGGATTCGTTATTTCAGACATTTGAACGGGCTATAGCCAATTATGAAAGTGGGTATCAGATTCCGTCAGCCCCCCGGCCACCCGAAGAGTTTATAGTTAATTCCGGAGGTGACGGTATTTTTATGAATTGGAATTATGGCTCTGAAGATAACATACAAGGATTTGAAATTTATCGGGCAGAAGGCCGGTATGACAGTACCTACACACTGATTCATGAAGCAGATCCCGGTGAACGCGAGTTTGTTGATGATGATACCAACCCTGAAGGTGGCCCGGTACGAGGTCGAAATTACTACTATTACATAACTGCTGTTGGTGATCCGGCTGATAATGATCAAACCGGGATGACTCCGGAAGGTGCACTCAGAAGCAGCCGGTATTTCACCCAAACCTATGATCCGGCAAGATTGCAACGACCCGCCGGTACAACCATGGATGAAATTGCCATCGCCCCCAACCCATATAATAGGTCAACCTCAAGTGAAATGCGGCTTCAGGATCGCGGAGACCGGGTCGCGTTTTTCGATGTGCCCGGAGAAGCCAGAATCAGAATATATACGGAGGTGGGTGAACTGATTGAAGAGTTTGATCACACCGATGGAAGCGGTGATGCCTTCTGGGATTTGACCACTTCGGATAATCAAAAAATTTCCAGTGGCGTGTACATTATTGTCTTCGAAGATCTCAATACCGGAGAGCGAACAACACGCAAATTTGTAGCTATTTTATAAAACTGATTTTTAAAATTCAGATACATGCTGAAACGATATAGCTTAGTAACATTTACGGCAGTCACCTTATTAGTGCTGTTTCAGGTGGCCGAGGCACAGGAGAAACGAGCCCAGACTTCGATGAAGTTTTTGCAGACCTCAACGTTTGCAGGCCCGGCAGGTATGGGAAATGCCATGACCGCAATCGAGACGAAGTCTTCCCTGGCGATGTTTTATAATCCGGCCACAATGGCCCGCCAGGAAAATCGCTTCGATATCTCTTTGGGGCTGACCAACTTTATTGCCGATATCGATTACAATGCGGCTGCAGTATCCTTCAGACCCGGCAGAGGGCAGTATGGCGTTATCGGGCTGAACGCGATGTATGTCGACTATGGAAGAATAGACGAGACCATCATTGATGCCTCTGCTGAAAGAGGATATCGAAAAATCGGAACGTTCGGACCATATGCTATGCGGTATGGTATAGGGTATGCCCATGCTTTATCCAACCGCTTCATGGTGGGTGGTAATTTCAATATCGTTACCCAGGATCTCGGTACGGTAACAATGGGAACCGATGATGACGGCGAGTTTGAACGCAGCGGGTTTTCAGCCTCTACATTTACGATCGACTTCGGAGTGTTGTACCACACAGGA
>SLQI01000232.1 GCA_007131535.1 Balneolales bacterium
GGATTTTTTGCAGAGTGGATGAATTTGATATGCCAGGGCCATGCCCGAGCTTTAAAAATGATGGGTCAAATTTTAAGTTAATCCGAAATCGAGACGTTTTCTTACAGACACTAATTAGACACATTAAATTTGCATAAGTAACATACAAAATAAACGCTAAATAATTTAATGATTTTGCTTTCACTTAATAAAAATTCACCTGCGATCTCTATGATTTAAAAGGGGCACCCACACTTTCCGGATCCAATACTACTCATAAATATCAAAATACGATCTCAACGCATCCTGCCATTGCTCTAACCCCTCCTGAAAAGCCCGAAACTCCTGCTCATCGACAATACGGGCATCATCAACATAATACCCTTCTTCGCTGCCTCTCAGGTCAATCAGAATTCGGGATTCCTCAGTATCATCTCCAATATTGTACGTGCCTCCCAGCTGTACACTGGCCCAATTATCCCGATCTAAAGGCTGCTCATAATCCGGGTCCACCAGGAGGGCATATTCAGCAGTTCGGATGAGATCGACATATGCTTGAAGAGCTTCGGGATTACTGACATTATCCAGAAACTGCTCCGCCCTCGACTGCATCCCGGTAGGCTCGGTAATATCGGCAAAACGTACAGGATACGGCACCGCCGGCCCTGAAAACCTGCGCCCTACCAGTCGTAATTCCGAATAGGTTTCAGCACGTTCGGTTTTCACTCTTTCTACAGTTGGTGTCACTTCTTCATTGGGCAGATCACTCAGTAGCAACTGTACCGGCTGATAAAATTCCATATCAAGCTCTTTTGACTCACTAAACCAGCTTGTTTCACCTTTCCACTTTAATTCTTCGTACGAATTATCCACGATTTCAAGGGCCAGGGTATGGCGGTATCCTGTTTGTTCCTGCTCCATAATTTCGGTATCACTTTCCGTGGCCTGAGCCGCTACCTGAGAAGCGGCAAATACACCAACGGATCCGGACATACCGGTCGCAGCAGCCTGACTCGTTCTTATATAGGTATCTGTGTACGCTTCCTCTTTTGTTTCATAATGTAATTTAAGTGTATATGCCGGGTTGGAGTCTGTTATTTGATAGCCTCTTCGATATAGCAGTTCGGCTGTTATAGTTTTCAGGTTGCTTTGCAGCAACCTCTCGCTACCTAATAATACTTCGGTATTCCCTTCTGCTTTGATTTCAAAATCAGCAGGAGGTTGCGGCAACTCCCCGTCATCTAAGGTTCGAGTCCAGGGTTGCCATACCGGTTGTTCCGGAGTTGTCGGACCGCAGGACGTCAAAAACAAAAGAACCATCGAACCCATCCATAATTTGTAACCGTTTTTCATGCAGAAGTCCTCTCTTATTTCTTGTTGGCCGGTAATTATATAGCGTAATTTTGAAAATTGTGCAATAGGTAATCTCCCGCTTAAATCTGCTATTTTAACCCGTTCGGCTGGAATCCGGCTCATGTTGAAGCACAACATGCCTATTATTTATAACTTCCCGGAAGGATTCATCAATCTCGTACCAGTCGAGCACTTCCACACGGAACGGAAGCTCCGAATTTTCAAAGGCCTCTTTCAGGTGCAAAAGTGTGGTTCGGTCAAGTTGCTTCTCTCCTTTCACGACCAGGTCGAGATCGGAGTTGCGGGGACTTCAGCACTGATTATACGTTAGTTTTCTTTGTAATTCATTCATCATACTTCAACCAATTCAACCTTTGCCTCGCCCAGCTCCTTTTGTTCGATAAAGACCATACTATCGTAGGGTTCAGGCGCAATATGGATGCTTATTGCTGTTCCGGAGGGTTCACAGTCTGCATCCGCTTCTGCTTTTGTCTTTTTCCCGGCGAAGTCCAGGTAGCGTTGGGTGGTTTCTTCGTCGAGTGTGATTACTAATTTTTGTGGCATGGGTTTTATTTTTTTGAACCGCGGATTGGTACGGATTTTACGCGGATGGGTGTGTTTTTTTCTGGTACTAAACTCACCCCCCGGCCCCCTCTCTGGCACATCCAGAGAGGGGGTGACTCGGGAAATACGACTAAGTCCGCTATCAAACCAATTGTCCATAGCCAACGGCTCAGAAGCAAGATTAAGCTTTACTTATTAGCTACCAAGTCCCCCTCTCTAAATGACTTAGAGAGGGGACAGGGGTGAGTTTAGTATAGGAATACTGCTTCGGTTTAGGTTACTTATCCATAATTTAGTTATTTGAATTTGAGACAACCTGCCTGGTTTTAAAATACCAGTCGGGTTTTGGTGCGAGGGTATACATCTGCAGCTTTAAGTACCTGCCAGTTCTCCGGAACTGGCAGGTGGATGGGGGTAGGATCTTGTGGGCTACAGCCACTCAAACCATACCGATTGGTCGATGGTCGGGATGTCGTTTTGGCGGCAGACGTTGATGGTGTGTCCGGTGCCGCCGCTCATGGGTTTTTTGAGGTCATCGTAAAAAATCCCGAAGGTGGCGGGCGGGACCTCTTCGGTGCCGAGGACCTTTACCGTATCCCGGATGATATAGGCGGCTTTTACGGTGAATTTGTTGTGATCGCCGGCGACGTACCGGTCAATGTGCTTTTCGGTTTTCTTGTTGGATTTGGACTGGTACACCACTTCGGGCTCTTCGCTCAGGTTAACGTCGTCGAGGGAGACCGTGTCGAAATCGCGGTTTTGTTTTTTGCGGTGACCGGTGTACGGTACGATCACCTGCATGCGGTCGGGAGCAACAGAGGCTACCCCGCCGGCAAACAGTTCGTCGGAGCCCGGAGCGTTACCGCTGCGGAATATCATCTTTTCCGTTGTCGATGCCAGCAGGCGCCCTAACTCATGGAGTTTGTCCCGGTCGGGCTCAAGAACGTTTCTTTTGCCTTCGAGGAGGACAACTGAGCCTTCGTCGTCGTAGCGATCTTTGAATTCATTAAATGTCATGATGCAAAACCTACCTTATTTCCGGATTCTTTAAAATTTTCTTTGATTATACGCTTTCGCTCTTTAATGTGCTGCCAGGCTTCGGCAAGTTCAACCTCATTGAGCATGGCATACAGAAACAGTTCCCGCAGATAAGCTGCCGAACATTCTTTTCGGGCTTCTTCCAGCCAGTTGGCATCACGCTCCGAATCGGGAAACTTTTCCCCGGTGATATGCTCGTACCAGTCAGGAATGAACTCCGGTTTGTTATCGGCTGCTTTTACTTCCAGTAAATCATCGATTCGGGAAGGCCGGTCGATCAAATTTGCCGGAATATTTTCGGGATTGTTTGTGGTCATAAGAAAAATGAC
>SLQI01000144.1 GCA_007131535.1 Balneolales bacterium
GCAACCAGCAACAGACATCGCATTTACCCAAAGCCACCGTCTGGTCGTTAAAAAATTTAGAATCGAACTCAGGTTCAAATAAAAAACCGGACCTGCATCTGATTGAACACGAAATATTTGGTATTCAAGTCAAAAATTTGAGTCAGGCACACCTTATCGCTCATTTTTTTCATGTTTTTCAAACTCTTTATATACCAATCATTTAGATATATTTCACATAAAACCCGTGGTGATGATTCGCTTATTACCCAATCTGTAACTAATATCAAGCCTCATGCTAAGCAAGCGCTTATAAAAAAGATATAAATTTTTATTAATGCGGTTAGTCACCGCCTGATTTGTTAGGGTACTTTAAAACAACTTGTGATAAACACACTCACAAGAGTGACAAAAACCCTTAAAAAACTAACATAGGAGGTTGCTATGATTTATAAATCATCATCCATTCTGATGCTGCTTGCGTTTGTATTTGCCATTGCTTTTAACCCTGTTGCAAATACAATAGAGAAAGATGACGAACACGCCGCTCTTTACGGTGTTGTTTTTGAAGCCTGGGGTGAAACTCCGGTAGAAGGTGCTGAAGTGCATCTCAATGATCATTCCGCGACTACTGATGATCAGGGTGCCTTTTCGTTCAATGAGCTCGAAGCCGGAACGTATACCCTTACCGTAGATCATGAAAACTACGAAACCCACGAATCAGAAGTAACACTTGAAGAGGGACAGGAGAAATCAGTTGAGATAGAACTGGAGCCTATTGAAGAATAAATAGTTCTCCCTGACCCGTTTCAGGAAGGCATCTCCGGTACAACCGGGGATGCCTTTTTTTGTAGTATGATCTGTTTTTATTTCGTGGTTGATCAGCCACTCTTAATGGTGTTCTCCTGATTTTCAGGAGGCTTTGCTAAACTGAGATTTTTAGTCAAGATCGAGGCCAGAGGGATTTTAAAACCGCAGCACATGGAGAATATGTGAGGATTTTAAAATCCCGATAACGAAGATATTGGCTAAAATGATCGTTTTGCAAAGCCTCCTTACAATCAATTATCCGTATATTGAGGTCAAATATTTATACTCAATTATACTTAGTGATCTGCCATGAAAAAAGCCGCTATCATACTCGGAGCCCTGGTCTTGCTATTTGTCCTTTTAATCGGGGGACTTTCTTTATACCTGACCGACGACCGCCTGCGTGAAATGGTTGTGCCCGAACTCCGGGAAGCCACCGGAAGAGATGTTGAAATCGAGCGAATCTCTTACACGCTCTTTCGTACTTTTCCGCGATTCGGTCTGGTGATTGAAGGGCTTAACGTGCCTGATCCGCGTGAGGAGAAACTGGCCAGCGTGGATGAACTACTGTTCAGTCTGGACCTGATCCCCCTGTTGCGAAGTGAAATCAGCATTCACCAATTGACGGCGGACCGGCCTGAGTTCACCTATATAATCTACGAAGACGGCACTACCAACCTGGACGACTTTTTTCCCGAAGAAGAACCGGAGGCCGAACCCGAGCCGGCGGAGATGCCCGATTTAAACCTATCCGAAATAATTGTCACCCAAGCGGCTTTCGGAATGGCTGATTACGAAACCGACACTACCGTGCGGCTTTCAGACCTTAACCTTACCAGTGCCCTGCGTTTTGCCGATCAGCTTGAAAGTACGCTGGAAGCTCAACTCGGCAGCCTTGACATCACCCTGGAGGGCCGGCAGTTGGTGAGCGGACTCGGCCTGGATCTTTATCAAACTTCCGTTCTCGACCTGGCCGAAGAACTTCTGACACTGGAAGACGGCCGGCTTAACGTTCAGGGTCTGGCCCTAACACTCGAAGGCCGGTTTTCGGAGTGGTCCGGCGGTGAGCCTTTGGTTGATCTGCAGCTCGCTTCAGAATCCGATGACTTCGGCTCACTGCTTGATCTCGTGCCTCCGGAATTCGAAGAATACACCGCCGACATTGAAACCGGCGGAGGGCTGGATTTCAACGCTACTTTCCAGGGTAGGTTTACCGAAACGGAAATCCCCGAATTTAATGCGAACGCACGGATCGCAGACGGATTCCTGCATTATGCGGATCTGCCCGAACGCATTTCGGATATCTCACTCAATGCCATCGCCACCAACGAGCTTTTTACCCTGGAAACTTTAGATGCCCGTGCCGGTGAAACCCGGCTTTCAGCCAATGGTGAGATTACCGATCCACTGGATGAGGCGGCCCGCTTCTCTTTTTCCGGGTTGATAGACGCCGATCTTTCCACGGCGTACCGTTACGTCCCTTTAGAAGATTTTGATATAGAAGATCTCGCCGGACTGATTAATATGAGAGCCGAAGCTGACGGTCCGCTATGGACGCCTGAAGAAGCCGGCTTTGAAGTGATTGCCGAACTGCGCGACGGGCACATCAAACATGCTCAGATCGATCGTCCCCTTGAAGAAATTCTGGTGGATCTTAACGCCACTCACGAAGTAGTCCGGCTGGAACAAGCTACCGCGCGATCATCCGATAATAACTTTGCGCTTACCGGTTCGCTGACCTCCCCCCTCGACCCTGAAACCGCAACATTTGATGCATCGGGTGAGGTAAACTGGGATCTGGCAACAGTCCGCGAATATTATCCGATTGATACCGACACCCTGGATATACGGGGATTCCTGTCGCTTAACGGAACTGCCGGCGGCCGACTCGAAGATCCTGAAAACGCGACATTTGATCTCGAAACGGAACTAACAGACGGTTACATCGCCTGGCACCACCTGGGGCATCCTGTTGAGGAAATGAACAGCCGGATTCATGTAACCGAAAATCAGCTCTCCATAGCATCGGCAGATATCCGATCGGCCAGCAACCGATTCACGCTATCCGGTGATATCCGGGAATACATGGAAGAGTTTGCTTCTTTCGATCTCACCCTAACCGGACTGGTTGATCTCGGTGAAATCAATGATTATTACCCGGTTGAAGAAGAATTTGGCTTAATGATGACCGGCCGAATAGATTCCGAGACCCGGCTTACAGGTCAGGTTGATGAATTGGAAGCTATCCAACTCTCCGGTCCTACAACCGCCGAAGACGTGAATATGGATTCCCCCGACCTGATATTGCCCCTGAGCGACCTCAACGGCCGGATCATTTTCGAAGGTGAAGATATCGAAACCGAATCGGTATCCTTTCTGTTTGGCGAATCCGACTATTACATCACCGGTCGCCTGGAGCAATTTAAATCCCTCATGTACGAGCCGGGCGAAGCTGAGCCGGCCCACTA
>SLQI01000024.1 GCA_007131535.1 Balneolales bacterium
GAAGGATTTTCAATATATGTCAAACTACCATTTCGGGGCTAAAACCTGATATTTAAAGGGCTAATGCCAACAGAATTAACATATAGCAGATATTATTAAAAAAAGTATAATATAGATCATAACTAAAAATCAGTCGAACAGCAGTGATCTTTTACAATAAAAAAGCTCTGATCTCTTACGAAACCAGAGCTATACCAAAGCTGTGATAAGCCTTATCTGACAGCAAGTCTGCGGATGGGGTTTCCGGCGGCATCGAAGTACAATGTTCGGAGTTCATCGCCATTTTGCATGGTTACTTCATACTGAGTAGAAGCTTCGTCAAAGTTACGCACAATCATCCGGTTGCCCGTCATGATCCAGCCTTGATAAGGTTCGGAGACAAGGTATTGGTGAACACTCAGCGGCAAACGGGTATCCTTCGTTATCAGTCTTGCATTTCTCAGGCTTCCGTCATCCCGATAAATAGCTCTTACAAAAACTTTTTCATTCTCTCCCTCCAGCCTGTAGTTGTTGGATTCCCTCAAATCGATTGGAACACCATGATAGGTGAGATTGGTATATTTTTGGAGTCCTCTCAAGTGCATAAGGCTGGGATACTCATTAACCGTAATTACCGAAAGCGGATAATACTCTTCCTCTATGGTAATTTCGGGTAATACAATGATCTGGGCAGCAGACTTATTGAAAGCAGCAAAGCTTAAAAGTACTGCCATCATAAGTATAAACAGGTAAGAAGTCGCTTTCATTGATTATCTCCGAGTCACAAAGACTCTTTTAAGTTAAGGAAGTTGTTCAAAGAGCCGTTTTGGCTTTTTCTACCTTTCCAACGTTACCTGCGTTTCCGGACCATTTTTTAAATGTAAGATTTTATGGTGTTACAAAATTTAATGAATACCTACCTGTATTATAATAAACGCTCTTTTAACGATCCTATATCCTATTGCCATCCTAATACTTAGACTTATTCGCCATTCCTTCGCCAGCAGCAGGAGAAATAAATATTATTCTAATATATTTAATCAGAAAGTAATTGACGGTTGATCATTTCCGGAGTGGTCATCTCTGGTATCTTCAGCTATACGTTCAAACAGCCACTGATATCTCACCCGGCTCAGCTCATCTAAGGCAACCTGTCTGATGTACTTATGCGAAAACTCGTACTTGCCGGGCTCATACTCTCTAATTATTTGCCGGTCAAGCAACTCCTCAATGGCATCAATAAAATATAAAGGCTCCCAATCTGTTAACCGGCGCAGCATTTCCGGTTTAATTTCTCTGCCTTTGACTGCCGCCAACTCCATAAGCTGCCGGGCCGGTGCGGATAGACTTCTTAAGCGAGTTGAGATTTGGTTCCTTACTTTTCCCGGAAGCAACTGTTTGACGGTATTATGCTCGCCTTCTGAAAAATCCACAACCGATGACGGTTTATCTTCCCGAAGTCTTTCTTTAATCGCTTCCGTGATAAACAAAGGCAGCCCTTCCGACTCCCGGTAAATCCATTCTACGTCAGCTTCATCGATGTGCACATGGGCTGCGCCGGATACGAGTTCAGCCATTTCGGTTTGGCTTAGAACACCCAATGTAACTTCCGTCAGATTTCCGCTGCTTTTCAGCTCGTCGAGTACTCTTTGCATAACGGCGTTGGATTTTATTTCGGAAGTTGTAACCGTACACACCAGCATCAGTTTTGCGGCATGATCCGAATGAAACAGATAATTGATCCATTCCAGTGTTTTTTCATCACACCAGTGCAGATCATCAATAAACAAGGCCCTCCCCTGTTTTCCGGAAATTGCAGTTTGCGTTATCGCCTCGTAAAGTTCCCGGCGGTTCGGTTTAAGCAGCTCTGAAGCGTATATCTCCGTTTCGGGATGCTCAATCCGTAATTCGGGGACAATTTTTTTTAGTTCCGGCAGCCAGACCGGATCAATCAGGGATAATTGTTTCCTGAATAAATCTTGTTGGTACCAGTTGATAATCGGGAGATAACTCAAATAACGCGCGGATTCATAACAACGGAAAAACGCAATGCCATATCCCTGATTCCGGAGCGAATGTAATAGCTCAAGGCCAAGACGGGTTATACCAACTCCGGGCTCCCCTTTGATGATCACACACTTTTTTTTACCACTGAGTACGTGCTTCCAACTTTCGATGATGGTTTCCCATTCACGTTTCCGCCCAACCAACGGCCACTCCCCTGAATTCGGATTCAATTTCAACAATGGGGATTCCGATTCATTCTGCAGCCCTTGTATCAACTGCTCATAATAACTCCGGATTTTAGCTGAGGGTTTAAGCTGCAGGTGCTTCCAAAGCGTATCCGTATACTGACGGTATGCCCGGGCAGCTGAAGTTACATCCTGATTTTGCGCATACAGATGCAGCAATGTATACCACCCGGGTTCATTGTAAGGATCGTTTTGAGTCCACAAATGAGCATAATGAATGGCCGTGTCTAAATCTCTTTTCGCTTCAAGAAGCAATACCAACTCGTTCAAGGCCTTCTGGTATTTTCTTTTCAGTTGATCCCTGTGATACTGAATCCATTCGTCATGGCAATCAGGTAGAAGCTCTCCTGAATATGTTGAAACCGCCTTTTTCAACAGTAAAATCGCTTCTTCAGAATTACCTTTAGATTTATGTTGATCAAATTCTAAAAGCAACTCATCAAAAGTGATCAAATCCACTTTTGTCGACGTTCCCGCATTCCATTGCAGGGTTCTATTGTCGATATAGATATACTCCTCTGCATGGGGTAAAACCTTACGAACCAGATGGAGCAAGTTTCTCAAGTTAGACAGGGCCTGTTTTTCACTTCGATCAGGCCAGAACAACAGAGCGAGATGGCGTCGCGATATCCGGGTTTTTCGATGTAAAATCAAATAAGCTAATAGATGCTGAAATCGGGGTGTGTGTATCAAAGCAACAGAATCATCATCACAGCTTACGTGAAACTCTCCCAGTAATTCTATGCTAAGCAGTGCAGGCATTTATATCATATAACAAGCCGGTATTTATATTATAACGCTATTTATCACAGCCATAATTTACTGAAGTAAGGAACCGCTTGTAGTACTTTGTATGATTTTCAGGGTATCTGACCCGGCTTATTCTCAGACTCTTCATAGAAACCTCTTTCCCCTTCCAGAATTTGCTATTACTGCCATATCATCCCACATAACCTGATCGTTTATATAAAGTGATTAATTGCAGCACCTTGCCAGAATTAATAACTATCAATATTCCGA
>SLQI01000352.1 GCA_007131535.1 Balneolales bacterium
CCTCCATCATCTGTTTGAAATAATTCTCCTCCGCTGCCGGATACCCACCCGGTTTCAGAGTTAACAAACTGAACGGCCCGAAGGTCATTTGTGCTAAGTGTTTGCTCTGTCCAGGATTGCCCTCCATTTTCAGTTTTAAAAACAAAGGCCGGGTTGCTAAAATCCCCGCCCACAGCCCAGCCGGTATATTGATCATGAAAGTACAGATCCTGAAAATTGAACCCTTGAACAAATAACTTTAGTGTCCATGTATGACCACCATCCGATGTTGAATAAATACGGGAGTGATGTGTCCCCCACCCATGCTCGCGATCAACAAAAAATACGTCGCTGATGGTGGATTGGTCATACTCCAGAATTCCCCAACTTTCCCCTCCGTCTTCAGATTTCAACATCGTTCCATCATGGGTCGTTATCCACCCCGCCTGATCATCGACAAACTGAATAGTCCGCATTCCCGACTCAGTGACCCTGTAATCTACTTCGAATGTTTCACCACCATCTTGAGTTCTCACAATATCTCCATCCTGGCTGACAGCAATAAATTTATCATCACCAAATGCATGAATATCACTAAAATAACCACCAATAGGTTTGGGATTCAATGTAGTCCAGTTTGCCTGTACCTGGGCGGAACCATCAGAAAATAGAGTTGATATCATTCCACAAAAAAAGAATAATGTAACATAGGCGGGTGTTGCTAATAGCTTTGGGAGTCTCATGTCGGTTTCCTGTAGATGTTCCGGGTTGGCAATTATTAACTAAGGGAATTTATAAGTATAAATATTTGATAATATACTATTTAAGCATCGCAATATGCCGAAACAATCAGCACTATAAAACCCGGACCGGTTCCATTTTTAAAAAGTGATAACGGTCCGGGTTTTCATTTGAAACGCGAATGCTTAAAACACCCACCGGGTTTGAATAGCCCGGTTTCAATCTTTTATTTGGACAATAGGTGTTTTTTTACTGTCACTACTTAGTGTCGTAAGAAAACGCCAAGATCAAGGCGCGCGAAGCTCCCAAAAAGCGCAGTGTACAAAACGTACATGAGCATTTTTGGGACGAGCGGAACGCCGATATTGGCGTTTTCTTACAGACACTACTTAAACAGGGTCAACCGTTTAGTTTGCGTAAAAGAACCGGCCTGCAGACGGTACAAATATATCCCGCTGGCAAGATGATCGGCATCAAACTGCACTTTATGGCTGCCGGCTTTTTTATTTCCGTCAACAAGAGTAGCGACCCGCCGCCCCAGTAAATCAAAAACCTCCAGGCGAACCGGACTATTTTCCGGTAAATGATAACCAATCACGGTCGTCGGGTTGAAGGGATTCGGATAATTTTGTTCAAGTTTAAATCCATCCGGCACCTCGGCTACAGCTTCCGTGCTTACGGTACTTCCTTCAATTGCATACATATACACCGGAGAGTCTCGGTAATTTGGATCCTGTCGTTGTACGGTTAAGAAATTCAGTTCACCGTCACCGGTAAAATCTCCCAACGGAGTGCGATAATGCCGATTTACGTACGCACCCGGTGTACCCATTGTAATACGTTGATTGGGTGCCTTATATACCGCATGGGGAGTAAGCTGGTTGTTCACACCCATGCCACGATATAAAACGGCATTGGTAAAACTTCCTGTACCAATGGTTAAAAGATCATCTCCATTTTCTCCC
Organism: Balneolales bacterium; assembly: GCA_007131535.1. Taxonomy (GTDB): domain Bacteria; phylum Bacteroidota; class Rhodothermia; order Balneolales; family Natronogracilivirgulaceae; genus SLJN01. The sequence continues at coordinate 1,686 of SLQI01000352.1, forward strand.
TTAACTCCGGTCATCTGCATACGGCCCATATGACCAACATAATCGAACTCAACATTCATCGTGTTGGTTGTATACAATTCCGTTAGCTGAGGAACAAGATATTCCGGTTGGCTGCTATTCGGATCAAACACATGAATACCGGGAACTCCCTCATTTGTATTGTCAGCCGTATGATTTCTGAAAGCCTTTGCCGTAATTTGAGGGATTCCGTCATTATTGAAGTCGCCAACAGCGATCTCATTAAAACCGAATAACCACATATTGTGGCCTTCCATTAAGGAAAGTGTATCTGCTCTTAGAGTGTAAGAAGGTTCCGAAAAATCAGCTTCTTCGTTGCCGTAATAAATGTGAATTCTTCCACCGGCATTTGCTCCGAAGTCCATTCCGTCCTGGCCGATTCCTTCATCAATATTACCTATGGCAAAATCATCAATACCGTTACCGGAAATATCGCCAAGACCTTTCAGCGTCCTGCCAACACCGAAATTCCCCAGTTCGGCATCTTCAAAAGGAAATGTGATATCTGGGCCGGAACCGGAAAGTTCAGACCCTCCTAAGAAGAGCCCCGCAGGAGCGAATGACCTGTTATCATCACCCAGCAACAAATCATCATAGCCTGAGTTATTTACATCTCCCACATTCTCCATGGTGGTGAAAAAGTTAAGATAAACAGACTCATCCAGGCCGGGCATATACGTCTCCGCATCGAGAACCCAATAGGGCTCTTCGCTTATCGTTCCCCCTCCTTCAACCATCCAAATCTCAGAGTGAACAAAACTATCGTCTTCCCCCGGATATGTAACAAATAGCGCCAAGTCCCGACGGTCGATATCCGTGAAATTGCCACTAATCACATCCTGAACAAAAACCGAGTTTCCGGGTAGCTCCCAAACCTGAAACGGGGAATCCCAATTTGTTCCCCCTTCGTGAAATGCAAGTTCATTGGGCGCAAAACCTATGCTGTAAAATACAGCAAAGTCATCAATCCCATTACCGGTAACATCATCTATGGCAAAAACATCATTAGCCACTCTTCCCTGATAGTCTAATACGGGAAATACAACTTCTGACTGTTGTATGTCACCACCGGCGGAACTTAACATCAATGAACCGGCAGCTAATACCCCGCCCACATCGGCAGGTCGCAGGTGAAACCGGAAATCATCAAATCCATTGCCCGTTAGATCGCCGAAATAGGTATCCGAAACTATATTGTAATTCAGATTCCCTCCATCCTGATAGTTAAGCTTATCCCCTACCACTATTTCATTTAATCCGGGATCGATCGAACCCAGATAAAGCAGTCCGTCGGCGTCGGTTACAACCAAATCGGTGCTGCCATCTCCATTCAGATCACCGAGTTTGTTAACCATGTGATTATAGAGCGGAATGCGCTCTTCGCTGAATAGTTTATCCGGTTCGTCAGATGGGGCAAACAGATAGGTTAGGTGATCCAACTCATCCGCAGATATGTGATTTGGGTCATCTTCAAACGGATGAGAAAATACCAGATATGGTTCCGATTCTCCGGCTACATTTACCTGGAAAAAGTTGCCTTCATTACCC
>SLQI01000316.1 GCA_007131535.1 Balneolales bacterium
CCCGATGTATTTACCTTTTCAATGCACGGTGAAAAGAATTATCCGTTCCGCAAGCCGCCTTCTGATCGGGATGTACCGTTGGAAGATGGAATGCGGGACCGGCGTTATCTGGAAATACTTGAGTGTGAACTAAACTCTGTACTTGACCGGTTTAGTCCGGATATTGTATTCTACCTGGGTGGTATTGATCCACTGGCTGACGATAAATATGGCCGCCTTGAACTTTCAATGAAAGGACTGGAAGAGCGGGAAGAGTTGGTTATTCGCAAGATAACCGGCATGAATTTGCCGTTAGTATTGTTAATATCCGGCGGCGGGTATGGCCCACCCCTGGAAGATACTATTAAAGCACACGCCACGATGTACAAAGTGGCAAAGGGGTTAGGGCTTTGATTTTAAATAGTGTCTGTAAGAAAACACCAATATCTTCGTTCCGTTCGTCCCAAAAATGCTCATGTACGGGCTGTACTCTGCGCTTTTTGGGCTTGATCCTGGCGTTTTTTACGACATTACCACTTTTCTTACAGGCACTAAATAAAAAAATCAATCTGTAAAAGTATCAGTTTTTGTGGTTTTAAAATATGCTATAACTATTATCTTAGCGACCTTCATAATCTCATAATCCTGCGGATTCAGAATTTTGGCGTCTCAAAGAAAACTACTGATACTCGGTTCTACCGGTTCCATCGGAACCCAGGCACTTGAGATCGTGCGGCATAATCCCGATGAACTTTCGGTTACCGGACTTTCGGCCAATACCAATTGGCAGTTATTGGCAAGGCAGATAAATGAGTTTAAACCATCATATGCTTTTATAAAAGATGCACAATTGCTTCCGGATTTGAGAAGTGCTGTATCTCACAACCAGACCCGCATATTGACGGATCAGAATGAGCTGTTGGAGCTTGTTAAAAATGGCGCTTATGACGTACTGTTGAATGCGCTGGTCGGTTTTGCCGGTTTTATTCCTACGGTTGAAGCATTAAAATCAGATAAAAAAGTAGCCCTTGCCAACAAAGAGTCGTTAGTAGTAGGCGGGGAGTTGCTGCGAGAATACTGCCAGAGGGATCATCGCAGGCTCATCCCGGTAGACTCCGAACACAGCGCTATTCTGCAGTGTCTTACAGGAGAGCAGGATGATACCATTGAAAAACTGATCATCACAGCAAGCGGCGGACCTTTCCGGGAGCTTGATCCCGCAAGGATGAAAGACATTAAGGTTGAAGACGCTTTGAATCACCCCAACTGGGACATGGGAGCCAAAATAACCATAGATTCGGCTACCATGATGAACAAGGGGCTGGAAGTAATTGAAGCACATTGGCTTTTTGACCTGCCTCTGGACAAAATTGAGGCCGTAATTCATCCTCAGAGTATTATCCACTCTATGGTGACGTTCATTGATGGGTCAACAAAAGCGCAACTCGGTCTGCCCGATATGAAAGTGCCGATTCAGTACGCAATTACCTACCCCGAACGTTGGAGTCTTGAGACTCCCCGTATGGATTGGGGGGTGCAACAACAACTAACTTTTACACCCGTTGATCACAAGCGTTTCCCCTGCTACAAACTGGCATTGGATGCCATCAGTGAAGGAGGATATGCGCCAACGGTTCTAAACGCAGCTAATGAAGTTGCCGTGGAGCGTTTTTTAAATAAAGAAATTCGTTACGATCACATAGCCGTAGTAGTAGAGAAATCGCTTGAAGGTATCTCTCCCGGTAGTCCCATAACTGTGGGAGCATTACACGAGGCCGATACAGAGACGCGTAACTTTGCGCAACAATTAAGATTAAATCACAGCTAAGTTTATTGTATGGATTTTATTTCCGGTTTTTTATTTGCCATTATAATTTTTATTGCCGTAATCTTTGTATTGGTGTTGGTCCATGAGCTGGGGCATTTCCTGGCTGCCAAATTGTTCGGTATGAGGGTAGAGCGATTTTCGATCGGATTTCCTCCACGACTTACCGGTAAGAAAATCGGGGATACCGACTATTGCATATCCGCTACGCCATTGGGGGGATATGTGAAAATATCCGGTATGGCCGAGGAGATGGAAGAGCATGAAATTGAAAAAGAGCCGCAGCCCTGGGAGTATCGCAGTAAGCCGGTTTGGCAGCGTATAATAGTTATTACGGCCGGGGTCATTTTCAATATGATTCTGGCTTATATCATATTTACCGGTATTGTTTACACGTATGGTACTGAGCGAATTCCAATTGAAAATGTATCCAGTTTTTACATTCCGGAAGGGTCAACAGCTGATGAGGTAGGTTTTCAGACGGGAGATCAGATCGTTGCTGTTCGGGGGAAGCCGATAGAGCATGTAGATAGCCCGGTATTGTTTTCTTTAAGTGATCTGACCAGCTCTGATCTTTATTTTACCGTTTTACGCGAAGGTGAAGAGGTTACATTGCAGGCGCCGGAGGGGCTGATTGATAAAATTTCGAAACAGCAGGATTTCGTAACCATTGAAAATGCCTTGCCAAGCAAAATCGGAGTGGTTGCTGAAGGAGACCCGGCCGACCGTGCCGGACTTAAGGCGGGAGATGAAATTGTAGCCATTAATGGCCAGGATGTTACCTACTGGCTGCAGATGGTTGAATTTATCAGAAATGCGGAAAACAGTCTGGAACTGTCTGTAATGAGAGATGGCGAGGTTTTTACTACATCGGTATCACCCGATGAAGAGACAGGGCTGATCGGTGTGGGGCCGGTTAATTTGTTTGATTACTTTGATGCCGAAACCATTCAGTATGGCTTGTTTGGCTCTGTACGGCAGGGTATCAATGAAACCCATGACACCTTTGTAGCCATAGTAAACGGGTTTAAGCAATTGTTGACGGGAACTATATCAGTTCGCGATAATTTAGGGGGTCCTATCGCGATAGCCGATATTTCGGCCGAAGCGACAAAGACCGGTGGCATGCTTGGCTTCTGGCGAATTATGGCCTACTTGAGTATTACATTGGCCATCGTCAACATTTTGCCGATCCCGATGCTTGATGGCGGACATCTCATGTTTTTGATCTACGAAGGAATCACCCGGAGAGAACCTTCAATGAGGGTGAAAATGGGATTACAGCAAATCGGCTTGATCCTGTTGGTGGGTTTGATGATATTCGTGATCTTTAACGACATCCTGCGTATAGTAGGTAATTAGTTCCTGTAAGTAAAGTAGGAGTGTCGTAAGAAAACGCGAGGATTAAGCCGCGCGAAGTTCCCAAAAAACGCAGTGTGCAAAGCGTACATGAGCATTTTGGGGACGAGCGGAACGCCGAAATTGGCGTTTTCATACAGATATTAATTAACATTATTTACGTTCTCTACATTCATGGTTTCACGTGCCGGCGTTCCGACAATAATACTCGTACTTTTTATTTCTCTCATTTTGGTAATGGCAGGCCTTTTCCTGGAATCGGGATGGTCTTACCTGCTCTACATTATTGCTGTTGGAGCTTCCGGATTTATTCTGTTTTTTTTCAGAGATCCTGAGCGGGATATTCCGAAAGAAAAGGATAAACTGATCCTTGCCCCCGCTGATGGCAAAATAATTTCTATTCGCGAAACTGAGGAATCAAAATATCTTCAGGGAAAAGCTCGATGTGTGAGTATTTTCTTATCAGCTATGGATGTGCATGTAAACCGATATCCGGTGAGCGGGGTAGTTGAGTACCTTAAATATCATCCCGGAAAATATCTGGTGGCCTGGAATGATAAAGCCTCCGATGAAAACGAACGAGCTGAATTCGGAGTAAAACATGAGTCCGGTACTAAAATATTCTATAAGCAAATTACCGGTATTATGGCCCGCAGGATTGTGTATAATACCAAAGAAGGACAAGAAGTTTCTGCCGGTGATCGATTCGGTATAATGAAATTCGGTTCCAGGATGGATATATTCCTGCCGATGGATATCGAGCCGGAAGTTAAAGAAGGGGACAGAACGGTGGCAGGCGAGTCGGTTATAGCCAGATTTACTTCAACCTGATGAAGACCTACACTACACAGAAAAGAACAAGACCCAAAGGGCGTTTCCGACGCCGATTCGGCACATCTAAACCCCGAAAGCCTTTCCCCAGAGAAGCTGTACCGAATTTTTTCACCCTGATGAACCTGTTTTCAGGGTTCCTGTCTATCATACATGTGCTTGAAGGTGAGCTGGAAATTGCAGCATGGCTGATTGTAATTGCCGGAGCCTTTGATGCGCTCGATGGTTTTATGGCGCGGATCACCAACAGCAGTACCGAATTTGGAATTGAACTTGATTCCTTGTGCGACCTCGTTTCTTTTGGCGTTGCACCAGCATTTTTAATGTATAGCTATGTTCTTCACGAGTTTAGTACGCTCGGTATGCTTTTGGTTGCAATTCCTGTTTTGTGTGGTGCTGTTCGGCTCTCCCGGTTTAATGTGGAAACCAAGGAAGAGGAGTCTCCTTATTTCAAAGGGCTGCCAATACCGGCCCAGGCGATTATGATGGCCGCGTTTTTTCTGACTTTCCATGAGAGTCCGGAACTGTTTGATATATTTGAATACGGGGTGATTTCCGTGGTTGTACCGGCGATGCTTCTGTTTTCTGTTTTGATGATCAGCACGGTTCCGTTTGATAAAGTCCCACGCTTCAGCCGGAGTTATATCCGTAAACACCGGGCTACCGTACTCCTGTTTCTGTTATATTTTGCTCTGATCATTTTGATGCAAGAGTACGGGCTGATGATCGCCTTTTCCATTTTTATACTTAAAGGGCTTACAACCTCGGCAATTCGTTTCTATAAAGCCATGTTCGATGATGACGAGCCTGATGATGATGATGATGACCGTGTGGTTACGCTGGATGATTTTTCATCCCGGTAAGTATAACTCTGTTAACAATCTGTGCTCCCGGCTCATGTTTAACCGCAGGGTTGTGAATGACATAGCAATTCAGCACCTTAGGGCCGGATAATATATTTCGTGTTGTAAACAACCTGTGTAATTGGTGAAAGGAGTAACTCAATGAAGTCCCGACTAATGTTCGTATTAACAGTTGTATTGGTGGCGGTTATCGCAATTTTTATCGGTGTTTTATGGATGGTGGAGGAAGAAGAACCCATTACCATCGGCGCAACCATGTCTGAAACCGGAGCCTACTCCACACAGGGAACCGCCGCTCTTAATGGCTATCGGCTTTGTGCAAAGCATGTAAACGAAGAAGGCGGTTTAATGGGGCGTGATGTACAGTTTAAAACTTATGATGATGAATCCTCTACAGATCGTGCCATTGAGCTTTATCAGCAGCTTATTACACAAGATGGTGTTGATGCGATAATGGGACCTTATGGCTCCACACTTACCGAAGCGGTTGCCCCGGTTACCGAAGAGCATCGTATGGTGCATATTTCTCCTTTAGCCGCAACCACCTCTATTTGGGAACAGGGCAGAGAGTATTTATTTATGGTATTGCCGCCGGCCGAGCTGTTTCTTGCCGGATTAATAGATATGGCTGAGGAGAATGGGTTGGAGAGAGTAGCAATAATTCATGAAGACGAGTTGTTTCCGGCTGCGGCTGCATCCGGAGCTGTAGAATTAGCCGAAGAAAGAGGGATGGATGTAGTGGTTTATGAAAGTTATGAAACCGGTACGGAGGATTTTACAAATCTATTGGCTCAGATTCGGGATCAGGATGTGCAAGTTCTGGGAATGGCAGCATCACCGCTGGATGATTTCATCGCGGCTACCCGCCAGATGAAGGAGCAGAATATCAATGTGCAGATGTTTGGTACTTCCGGAGCTGTGGAAGAATTTCAGGAAGAGCTTGGTGATGATGCCGAATATGTGTACGGGCTTTCTGCATGGGAGCCGAGCCTTCCATACCCCGGAGTGGATGAGTTTGTGGAGGCTTATATCAGGGAGTACGACCGCAACCCAAGTTTCCATGCCGCCGGTGGTTATGGCAGCTGTCGATTATTCATGGAAGCGGCTGAAATTGCCGGAACGCTTGAATCCGATGCTATGCGTGACGTACTGCTCAATCTTGAGACAACGACGGTATTCGGCGAATACGCGGTGGATGAACGCGGTTATCAAATTGCGAATCAGGGAGTATTTATTCAATGGCAGGAGGGCAGTAAAGAAGTTGTCTGGCCGGATGATGTAGCTACTTCAGATGCGTGGTTCCCAATGCCTGCTTGGGGGGACCGGTAGCCGAAAATGGTTTTGGTCACAGACCGGCTGATCAAGTCAATTGAAAAAACGCAGTTTGTGCTTTGGGAATTAATACCGAGAGCCGGTAATTTTTTATATAAAGTTTAAAAAGGCCTGGAAATGCCCCTTAAAATGTGAACCGGCTCTCAATAATAACAGCTTTTAATGAAGAATGAGTTATAAGTGCGGAGGTTAAGCCATTCGACTTTTTTACGTTCACCTGATCAATTCGGCAGAGATAATAATCCATATTTGCACATCTGATATTCGGGGGGCATCGAGAGGGTAATATTCTCTTGTAATTCTGTTTTCTAAATAAGTAGAGCCCAACATTAAGCCTATCCGGATACATTAAAGCCCTTTACTGTGCTTCGGACCATTAAAGAGCAAAGTATGAGTCCGGCATCAATCATCGAGAGATAAGAAACTATTTTTTTACTAAAGTCTGATGCTCTATGAAAAAACTCAGGCCAACCTCTGACTAGTTCGCGAATTGATTAGTTAGGCTTAAGTTTATATTTCGGACCTTTAGGATTGAGTTGTAAATCTCTGTACCCTAACATATTACGTAAAAATACGGATGCATATCTATTTTTATATGTTTATACTGTGAAAATTCATGATGATACAATTATGAGAAAGAAACAGCTGCATACCCAGCTAATTAATCATAAATCCCTACGCAGCCCTTCAACTTATGAATTCATATTCAGATGTGATCACTCAGCTGAAAACTAAACTTGATTCAGACGCTGAGCTTAAAGATCTGGTGTGCAAGTCTCTGGTTATGGCCAGGAAGAATGCATCAGGAAAACTGGACGATAAACTGTTTCAAGCATTAGCCTGGCCTCAGGATATCCCTGCTTATATCGACTATCTTGTGGCCTATTCCCGATGGGTTCCCAATCAATTTGGGGATGCCTGGAAAAAACCTGGCTATGATCAGAATCAGGAAGTATTTGACCGATTGTGTCACTTTCATTGGCTGATTAATCAACCGGTAGCATCGGACGGTAAACCGATCGCAAAAAGTGATGTCGTGCAAAGCGGTCCGTGGTTTAGTAAGTGGTTAATCAAGTATGCCCGCCTTTGGGGTAGCTTCCTGGATTCGACCGAGTCGTTTAACGAGACAACATTGTGGTCTTTTATTCAATACGCGCCACAGTACAATGTGCTCGATTCGATGGTAAGGGATCCGCACTCACACGAACTTAAGCCGAATAGCCCGAGCGGGTGGCTGACGTTTAATCAATTTTTCGCAAGAGAGCTCAACCCGGGGCTCCGGCCTATTGATGATCCGAAAAGCAATACTACCATTGTATCTCCGGCAGACTGCACTTTTAAGAAACGCTATGATATCGATGCAGACTCTAAAATTGAGGATATCACTATAAAGGGGACCCACAAATATGCGAGTATCCCTGAGTTATTGGGTGATAGCCCCTATAAGGATGATTTTGCCAATGGAACTTTTGTTCATTACTTCCTGGGGCCTGGTGACTATCACCGGTTTCACACACCGGTATCCGGAGAGGTACTTGAATGTAAAACAGAGTTGGGCAATGTGTATCTGGATGTGAACATCACCGGGTCTCAGTTTGATGCACCGGATAGTGCCGAAGGGGGATACGAGTTTTCGCAAGCCAGAGGGATTATCATTCAGGATACCAATCTTCCCGACTACGAAAATATTGGCAAAGTAGCAATTATACCGGTTGGTATGAGTCAGGTTTCATCGGTTAACATGATTGCCGAAACCGGCAAAACGCTGTTGAAAGGTGATGAGTTCGGGTATTTCCTGTTTGGAGGTTCGGATATCATTATGCTGTTTCAGCAAGGGATTAACCTGAACCTCATAGAAAAAGAAGTGCATTATAAATATGGCACGAAAGTAGGCGAGTGCAATCCAAAAAAATAAATCCATAAAAAAAAGGAATCATGAAAGAGTACTATAATATAAAAGCTTATCCGGATCAAAATCTGGTAGTAGAGGTTTGTAAAGGGGACTGGACTAAAGAGGTTGCTGAAAAATATCTGGACGACTTCAAAAAAAGTGCTGCGGATGTAACCGGTAAGTCCTGGGCCTTACTAACTGATGCCAGGGATTGGAAGTCAGCGGACGACGAAATAATTGAAATTGTTGGCAGCCATTTTGACTGGAACCGGCAAAACGGGATGCAGCATAACGCCAATATTGTTTCCGGTATAATCGAACAGAGAAAGCTTCAGCAAATGTTCGATTCCGGAGGTGTATCACAAATAGCCAAAGTATTCCTGAGCAAGGAAGAGGCTATGCAGTGGCTGCGAGATGAGGGGTATAAATTTTAGCCCGACGATCAGGATTTAACCTGGTGAAATGAAAGCCCATTCGCCGATTAGCGGATGGGCTTTTCTGTATTATTGCATTTAGAATCGTGGTTACATGTACGGGTTATAGTGCTTCAAATACACGTTTTGTTGATGCCCAGGCACTTATATTAATGTTCAGTCGTAATTTTATGATCTGTTTTCCCTAAAAATTGCGTATTACACGATATTGAAGCTTTTGATCAGAGGCTTTCTACACCTATAAGGTAAATGCGGGGGTCCGATCTGTAAATCCCGGAGCCCGGGAAAAGCTTAATCTGATTTAAATGATAATAGCATTTGTTCGCAAGAGTAACATACAACCATGGAGTAAACACAATGAAAGTGATTATACTGTTATCTGTTCTTTTTTTGATTGGATTTAAGAGCGTTCAGGCTCAGGAAACCATTGGCTTTACCAACCCGGATGCAACTTTCCACCTGGAAGATTACCGATTGCCGGATTGGGATTACAGTGTTTTTTATCTTGATTTTATGGGAAATATAAACACGGTAGATCAATTTAATGATGCCCAAAGCAGCAGTGGGACGGGGCGGGCAACTCCAACCTATCTGTTCTACCGGGAAAGTGAGGAAATTATCTTGGATGCCGGGGTGTCATTGCCTTTGCAATTTTCACGGCAATCCTCTGAAAGTGCAACAGGAAACGAAACTACTACAACTGATTTTACTACCGATTTTTCTGCCTTTGGATCCGGAAAATATTATCTGCAGGATGATATCTTTGCCACCGGAGGGGCGCAGTTCGATTTAAATACCTTTCGTCGTGACCGCGAATCCGATATTGGCGACGATACTTTTATGAGGGATATTGATTCAAGGATTCAATTGAATGCCGGAGCTGGTATCGGGCGGGTTCGTAATGTAACTCCGGTTATTCGCGCACTTCGTTTTAATGAACGGTTCAATACCTTAGGAGCAGGCGACTTGGGCGACGACCAGATTCAGGACCTGGCATCCGTATTTGCAAGACGTGGTGGTTATGCTACGGTATTTGACCGTTCTAACAAGCTGTTCTGGGATGAAATTTCAGATGTGGCGCCTGACCAGTTCGGTGAGTTAAGTTTTTATGAGGCCTATTATCTCAGTGAAACGTTGCTGGAATCTACCGGACAGCGGTTTGAAGGCTGGGATGGTGTCGGTGAGGTGTTTGTAGATCATGATCGATTCGCTGAAGAAGAGGAAGTGGATGGAACCGAGGTGACCGATGAATCCGAATCAGATACACAACTTGGAGTACGGGTTCGGGGGCGGATTTACCATAACCTCAGCCTCGAGCAAATGATTTCGGCCCGGGCGAATATCGGCGGTGGCGTGGCCATGTCTTCCGAAGAAGATGACAGCGAAAGCCTGTTCAATATCGGCTTTGAAGTAGGGCATTTGTACAACATTACCGACCGCATTTTACTGGAAAGTTCGCTGGGTACCGATTATGAAAGTATCGGGTCAGGTGATGATAGCGTTAGCTTCCGCACCTTTTTGCTAAATTCAGGGCTAACCTATTTCATAGAAAATAATGTGAATGTAACTCTGAATCTTTCCTATAGAAATGATAAACGGGATTTTGGTACCGCAGACCAAACCCATAGCGAGTTCGGAGCAAATATCACGTTGAGATACCTGTTCATGCAGTCTCTGAACTGATAATTTGTAAGCCCGGCAGGAAAAGGCTGCGGTAAGTTATTCAAAATTGTGCCGGGCTTAAACGTAAACGAGTTGAGCCAAAATGCACCTTCCGGTTCTTCTGCCATGAGCATCTCCAGGGCAGAGACCGGAAGGTGTATCGTTTAAGCTATAGCTATTTTTGTTGCTGGTTGCTGGTAAGAAAAATAAATCAAGCTAAAGAGATACGTACCGGTTTAATGCAATATAGGTATCGCAACGCTGTATGTTAGCTGATTCAGGGACAACCTAATACTGTTGTCAGTTATCAGCTTTGCACCCATCCATTTCCGTTAACTTCAGTCAACGGTTAAGCGCATCCCCCTCATATAAACGCGGGGCTTTAGCCCCGCACCTTTCTGCTCTTAATCCAAAAATTCCAGCCATCCCTCTTTTCAAACTGAGGCGTCCCTACATGGAAGGATTTTCAATATGCCAAACTCCAATTTCGGGGCATAAGTCCCATAACTTTGTGGGAGCCGTGCAACCGTCGGCTGAAGCCGACGAAAATGAATATTCATTAGCTACCCTGCAAAAATTGTACAACCCGTAATAAATTGTGGAACAGAGTTTTACAGGATAAATACAAACTTTTAGTCGGTCAGTAGTGTAAACAAATATTAATCGAATTGAGGTTCAAAGTGTCCCTAAGAATACAACAGCCAGGGTTCAGCTTCTTCCTTCCAGCCGGGTACGGTTAGTCGATCGGGCAACTCTTCAATAAAACCTACCGGATCATCTTCAAGTTCGGTTCTCCAGTAATACTGACCAACAAGTAGCTCAAAGTGGTTTTTTCCTGAGGGGTTGGATACCGTAGAATAGGGCTTCCATTGAAACCTGGTATTGTAAAGATTTCGAATCACGGCAAGTAGAGTCAGACCCGTACGAACCGGTTCCAACGCATGGCGATCCGTTATAATCAACCGAACCCCGTTACATGGTTCACCTTTCCATAGATCTTGTTCCGGCGTAAATGAAGTTTTGTGCCATTCTGTTCCGGGCAGATCAAAAGAACGCAACAGAGAGAGAACTTTGACCGGATCCAGCCAGGGACTTCCGACTTGTTGAAACGGAGCATCCGTTCCCCGTCCCAGGCTCAGATTTGTAGCTTCAAAAAAGCAGATACCCGGATAACACAGCGCCGATTCAAAGCTATGTATGGAAGGAGAGGGAGGGATAAATTTCAAATCGGTATCAGGCCACTGCTGACTTCGCTTCCAGTTATCAACTGGAATTACATGTAGGAGGAGATTCATATCCCATTTGTTCTTAAGCCAGCGTGCAAATTCACCGACCGTCAACCCATAGCGAATTGGTAAGGGAGCGCGGCCCATATAACTCCGGCAATTACGGGTATCGAGAATCGGACCCTCACACATGGCAAGATCACCCCCAAGGGGATTGGGTCGGTCGGGAATGATCAGCGGGATGTCGCAATATTCACAGGCGTCCATCACATGAGAAAGCGCCCATAGATACGTGTAAAATCGAGTGCCGACCTCCGGCAGGTCAAAAATGACCCCGTCAAGTTCACGTAATATTTTCACAGGCGGACGTAAAGTATTTCCGTAGATACTATATACCGGCAGTTCGGTCAGCGTGTCATGGCCATCGGGAATGCTTTCGCCATCATCCGCTTTTGCAGTCAACCCGTGTTCGGGACTGAACAAACAGGTGAGGTTTATACCGGCATCCAGGAATGCTTTTCGTGTGCGTGTTTCTGGTGTAGAGGCAAGACGGGCAGCATCGTTGGTGATCATGCCCCATTTACCCTTTCGAACCTCTGCCGGAAGGTCATTGATCAATCGGTCCGCTCCAAATAAAATCCGGTTATCCATGTGCATTAAGTTTTTGGTGTATTATAAAATACAACAGATTTCGGGCCGGAAAGATTCTCATGTAAGGTGGAAAGATACTATCCTGTGTTAAGTTCCGATTGCAGGCAGAATAACCGCAGGTTTGTGTAGATGTTTCGGCGAATTCTCAGAGGCACTACTTAGTGCCTGTAAGAAAAGTGGTAGTGCCGTCATTCAAGCCGGACGCAACATCTACCGGATCTGACCCGGCAGGAATCTCAGCAATGTAAATTCGATCCAGACTGAGTGCACCTCTTAAACGATGTGTATTGGCCGCAGAAAAAGCGGGTTCAAGTGATGTGATTTTATCTGAAACACCCATCCGCGGCTGCACATGCTCCCGGAA
>SLQI01000109.1 GCA_007131535.1 Balneolales bacterium
AGCGCCGGGCGGCAAGTTCGTCGGTATGAGCGTAGAAATGATCACCACTCAACCCGGCAAAATTACTGATATCCGCTTCGGTGATCGTACGGCGGTGGGTATAGAGCGTTTCCCCGATCTCCAATTCTTCAAACGTTTTTCGGAACGGGTGTACTTTATCTTCCTTAGCCTCAGCGCCTTTCAGGTATTCGTTGGTGATATTGGTGAGCGTCGTCGGTGATCCCTGCAAGGCTACCCGCTGCATATAGCGCAGGATCCCGCGGATGCCCCCGAGTTCTTCGCCACCACCGGCACGCCCGGGGCCGCCGTGGGTCAGATGCGGCATCGGCGAGCCGTGTCCGGTGGATTCTCCGGCTGAGTTTCGGTTCAGAATCATAAACCGGCCGTGATAAGCACCTACACCAAGCACAACTTCTTTGGCAAGGGCATCATCCCAGGTAAAAAGCGAACCGACCAGACTGCCGTCCCCTTTATTGGCCAGGGTGATCGCATCGGCGGTGTCTTTATAAGGCATGATGGTCGTGGCCGGACCGAATGCTTCTATATGGTGAGCATCATCCGAAGCATGGGGGTCTTTGCAGAGTAATACGATCGGTTTGCAAAAAGCTCCGGCGGATTCATCCGCTTCCGCTTCGAATACGATCTGCGCATCTTTTTTGAGCTTTTCGATATTTTCATAATAGCGGTCGACCTGTTCCTTGCTGGCCAGCGGACCCATTCGGGTATTTTTGTCGGAGGCGTCTCCGATGGTGATTTTCTCCAACTGCTTTTTGAGCGCTTCTTTAACATCTTCCACACGACTTTCCGGGACAATCGCCCGCCGGATCGCCGTACACTTCTGACCGGTTTTGGCGATCATCTCCCGCCGCACCTCTTTGATAAACAGGTCAAACTCAGGCATATCCGGAGTCACATCTTCTCCCAGAATGGCGCAGTTTATGGAGTCGGTTTCCAAATTAAAACGCACATTATTTTTGATGATATTGGGATGCGATTTCAGCTTCTGTCCGGTTTCCGCGGAACCGGTAAAAGCCACAATATCCTGGGAATTTAGGTAATCGAGCAGGTCGCCCGGCTTATCCGCGGCGATAAACTGAACCGCGCCTTCCGGCAGTAACCCGGTGTTGATGATCTCTTCAAATACTTTGTAGGACAAATAACTGCCGATCGGTGATGGTTTAATGATCGCCGGAACGCCGGCAATAATGGTGGATCCCAGTTTTTCCAGCATTCCCCATACCGGAAAGTTGAACGCGTTGATGTGTACAGCCACACCATCCAGCGGCACATAGATGTGCTGACCCACAAACGTGCCCTTACGGGATAGCTGCTCCATCGGTCCGTCTACATAAAACGGCTCGTTCTGCATTTGCCGTCGGGCTTTACTGGAAGTGACAAACAGGGAGGAAATCCCCCCGTCGATATCAATCCACGAATCGGCTTTGGTGGCGCCGGTATGTACCGAATGTTTGTAAAACTCCTTTTTGACCGTCATCAGATGCTGCGCCAGCGATTTGATCCGCAAGGCCCGTTCATGGACCGGCATTGGTCGGAGATTAGCCCCGCCCACATTCCGGGCGTATTCAACCATGCCTTTGTAATCCAGACCATTAGTGCGGAATTCGGCTATTTGTTTACCGTCATTGGCACTGAACAACGGCGTAGGTGAAGCATCACCTTTTTCCCATTTACCTTTGGCGTAGCTTTGGATGAGGATGGACATGACTAATCAGGTTTATCGATTTATAATTTATTACTTCAGTTTGATTGAAGGCACAAAGGCAACAGGGCACAGAGGCACAAAGTTAGTTTAGTGATTTCTGAGTTTTTGTATAAGGCTTGAGAGCATTCGCTCAATTTCCATTAATAAATTGTTAGCTTTTTGGTAGCCATTTTCAGTCAGGTAATTGAACTCATAAGAGAGTTCGAGTTGAGTTTGAAGCTCATAAATTGAACCCATGGTAATTTGCAGAAACCGGATGTAATCTTGAGTCGACCTGCGACCATAACCTTCAGCAATATTAGAAGGTACTGAGACTGACGCTCTTCGTATTTGTGAAGTTAAACCGAACTTTTCATCATCCGGAAAATCTTTTGTTAAAGTATAGATTAACTTACATAGCTCCATGCCTTTCTGCCATACTTTTAAATCCCGATAGGTTTTTATTGAATCATCCATAGCGTTTACTCCATCTTTGTTTTAGTTGTAATTAAGCACCCCTCAGTGCCTGTGTCCCTCTGTGCCTATGTGCCTTAAACTCTTCATTACTTCTTAAACCCCTTCCACGTCTCATAATCCCCACTCTGATCAACCCGACCTTCCGGCATTTCGCGAAGAGGCTCACAAGGGCGTAAGGTTTCGTGCAGTTGGCCGGGGAGCTGTTGATAGAGCCGGGTGCCTTCGGTTTTCCACTGAGCCATTTCGTCGGTGACGTCTTTGACTACTTTGGCCGGGTTGCCGACGGCTATTTTGCGCTTTGGGATTTCGGTACCTTCCGGGACAAAGGCCAGCGCTCCGATGATTGACTCTTCACCTATGACAGAGTTATCCATGACGACCGCATTCATGCCGACCAGCGCGTTGCGTTTGATCCGCGCTCCGTGGATTACCGCACCGTGGCCGATATGGGCGGCCTCCTCCAGGTAAACGGTCACCCCTGGAAACATGTGGACCGTGCAGTTTTCCTGCACATTACACCCGTCCTCGATGACAACCTTGCCCCAGTCTCCCCGGATGGCCGCTCCGGGGGCGATATAGACGTCTTTCCCGATTATCACGTTTCCGGTGACCGTTGCATTCGGATGTATAAAAGCGCTTTCAGAAATGACCGGTTTGTACCCCTGGAATTCGAAAATGTTGTGTGGCTGCACGTTCTAAGTGACTTGAAGTTGCTTAATAGTTACGGCGTAAATTTAATCGGGGATCGGCAGGGATCAAAGTAATTTTTAGGTGCCGGTCAATTTTGGCTTACCGTATCAGCGGGTACTGAAATTGGTTCAGGTGAAGGCCGCAGTGAATCGGGCAGGGTGAGGACTGTATCGGCTGGTGTGGTAGTGTCGGACACAACTTCCCATGTTCGGTGAAAACCCGGTGGCAGGGGGTCTTCAGTCTTAAAATCCGGTACTTCTTCCGGTTCCTCTTCTTCCGGCTCATAGTATTGCGTGCCGGTAAGGTGGGTCATTTGATTTAGTATCCACCGGCTGCGTTCCTCCACAAAGGGGGTAGGGGGTTCCGCACGCAT
>SLQI01000091.1 GCA_007131535.1 Balneolales bacterium
AGAAGTGCAGCGGAGGACGGGGTTTTTTTCGAGGCTAAAAGCTGGACTACCGACGCTCCGTACCGGGAAACCCGACAAGCTATAGAAGCTTATCGCAACCAGGGAGCAACTTGTGTGGAAATGGAGGCTGCGGCACTGTATGCTTTCGCTGAACAAAAAGAAGTTGCCGTCATTTGTTTCGCCCACCTGACCAATACCATGGCCCGCAAGGAAGGGGATTTTGAAAAAGGAGAAGATTTCGGGAGTCCGGCAACACTCAATTTAATCTCCACCGTATTACGGCATCTGAACAAACAGGAATTAAAATTAGCTCAATCATAACATGGCAAGTGTACCCGGATTACAACAAAACTGGAAACAATTTTCGCTGCTGGTTCTGATCAATGCCTTCGTCGGGGGAATGGTTGGGCTGGAACGCACCATCCTGCCGGAAATCGCCGAGACGGATTTTGGTATCGCAGCGCGCTCAGCCATTTTCTCCTTTATCGTCGTTTTCGGTATCACCAAGGCGATTTCGAACTATTTTGCCGGCCGTTTTGCCCAGAAGTTCGGCCGCAAAAGAATGCTTATCACCGGCTGGCTTTTCGGGATTCCCGTACCGTTTATGCTGATGTGGGCCCCGGACTGGAACTGGATAGTAGCCGCAAATGTCTTCCTGGGCATCAATCAGGGGCTGGCATGGTCGACCAATGTGATTATGAAAATCGACCTGGCCGGTCAGAAAGACCGGGGACTTGCCATGGGACTCAATGAGTTTGCCGGGTACGTGGCTGTTGCTTTGCTTGCATTTCTCACCGGTTTCGTAGCCTCTGAATTCGGACTCCGCCCATATCCGTTTTATCTGGGTATTGTTTTGGTTTTTGTGGGATTATTCCTGACAATCTTCTGGGTAAAGGATACAGCACCTTTTGTTGAGCATGAGGCGCAAAACTCGAAAACAGATCGCAGCACCAAAAACCTGTTCTGGACCACCAGTGCCGGCGATCGCAACCTGATGTCGGTTTCTCAGGCCGGTCTTATGACCAACTTCAAAGACGGAATGGCCTGGGGGGCTTTTCCGATATTTCTGGGAGGGGCAGGATTAAGCATGACCGAGATCGGGATAATAGTTGCGATTTACCCCGCTTTCTGGGGAATCCTCCAGGTGATAACCGGTAAATTTTCGGATTATACCGGACGGAAGCAGATGCTTTGGGCCGGCATGTTGCTACAAGGGTTAAGTCTGATGATCTTCCCGTTTCTGCAAAACTTCTACCTCTTTTTGCTGCTTGCCGCGATGCTGGGAGTTGGAACAGCCATGGTGTACCCGACCTTTCTCGCGGCCATTGCCGACCTGACTCACCCGAAAGACCGGGCGGAAAGTGTTGGTGTGTTTCGACTTTGGCGTGACGGGGGATATGCCATCGGAGCGATATTTTCAGGTGTTATTGCTGATATGTTCGATCTCGATCTGGCAATTTTACTGACCGGTATTCTGGTTTTGGGATCAGCTCTCTGGATAATGGCCGGAATGAACAAACTCAACAAACCGGTTTAGACCCATGCTGATAATAAGTTTTGTAAAGCGGGGAATGACAATTTATCCGCGGATGCACGCGGATTGAATACGGATTTTATAACAATCCCGGACGTTATATTTGTACCCTGCCATAGGTACCGGTGGGTGGATTGCAGCATATCCTAAGGTTACGAAGGGACTTGAGCGGTGTTGGGATTGGTAAGAGGGTATTTGGGGTTACCTGAATTAAAGTGTTGTGAGCTAAGATGGCTAAGATGTTGATGTGATGATTCAGTATGCCTTTTGATGATGCCCTGTTTTAAACAACCAACCCTACAATTCAAAATCAATTCTTACCCGCAGCTTCTAAGACAAACCGAGGCAACATCAAACAGAACAATTCTTTTTAATCACCCCCGATAATGGAAACGAGCCGGCAACAGAAATTAGTTGTGTTATAAGATACCGGTGATCTATATTTACCGGTCAAAATAATTTGCATTGCAAGGTCTTAGAGCCCCGGACCAGGTTTGATGGGATCAACGTAATGTAAATGAAATACAAACCCGGTTTACCGGACACTGTACCGACCTGTATACAGACGAACAGATTATGAATCTGAATGAAGAAAAATACCGACCAAGCCCCAGCGGGATGGAAGCATTTACTCCTGAACAGGTGTATCAGAAAGTTCAGGAGTACAGTGACTATAAGTTATTAACTCCGGTATATAAACAAATGATGCTCGGGGTGATAGCCGGTGGATATATCGGGCTTGGTTGCATTTTTTACCTATTTCTCCGGGCACATATTGAGCCTGCCGGGGGAATTGATTTGTTTATTGCGGGTTTGGCGTTTTCCATGGGTTATATTATGGCCGTTCTGGCGGGCGCTGAAGTATTTACCAGCAGTAACCTTCAGGCAATGAGCTGGGCCACGGGTAACAGTAAAATTTCACGGATTTTATTCCGCTGGGCAATAATTCTGGTAGCAAATACCATTGGTGCACTGGGGCTGGTATTTGCGGTACTGCTGTCCGGAATCTTGTGGCAAGCTAATGACCTGGTTGGGTTGTTTGCCTTTGATGTAGCCCAGTTTCACACTCAATTGAGTTTTACCGAAATATTCTTCCGGGCGGTACTGGGTAACCTGATCATTTGTATCGCAATATGGATTTCATTTGCCGGACGCACGGTCATCGATAAACTGGTTCCGATGACGTTGATAATCTCAGCCGTACCCGTAATGGATCTGGAGCACATTACAGCCAGCTTATTCTATGTTCCGCTGGCATTACTCATGCCGTTGTTTAACCCGGACCTTGTACCGCCGGCAGAATATATAACTATGACCTCCACGTTTATATACCTGACCGCAGTTACACTGGGCAATATAATTGGTGGTGGTGGGCTGGTAGCTTTGGTCTACTTCGTAATATATCGTGGGGGTTGACCGGGGTTGTAAGCTTTGTTAAATCCGGTTTGTACAAAAATTGCCAATCTAAAATCGTTAATCTCTCGGAATCGACTGTAACGTGAAAGGTAAAACGAATCTGTTTTTGCCCATTTCCGAAATTGAGGTGAGTTCCGGCAGATTGCAGGTTAACGATTTCAGACTTGCGATTTTCAGGCCTTCGGAGGCTCATCGGGTTTGTCCAGATGATCCGGGGTTTTTCCGGCCATCACATCCCTAAAAGTATCTGTAACCTGCGAGATCGCTTCCTTAATGCCTGGCTCTTCAATGGGAATATCCAGAAAAGAACTCAGCCTGCTGATCGCTTTCGGGGTACTGCCGCTAACAAATGCAAGTACGCCGGTTTGGCGGCTTTTTTTCCCGAGTTGAATGCGTGCACCGTTTGAAAACTCCAGAAGGTACCTGTATACTACCCGGTAGTTGTTAAGGGAACCACCCCGATTTCTATTACTTCGGTTTCTTCGGATTTCTTTGGCTATGATGATTTTGGACGCATCTTCCAATGAATAGCTGCCGAATTTATTCTTTCCCAGTTTTTTACACTCATAGGCGATTTTGTTTTCACCTTTGTCAAAATTATAAATATGAACGCGCGGCCCAAGGGTCAATCCCAATAAACCACCAATAACCAAAACAGCCCCGCCGGCTGTCATCGCGGTGTATTCGTTCCAGGCCATCCAATCGCCTTCCATACCCTCCATAAAAAGAAATCCACCGCCCACAGCAGCGACTATCCCGAAAACAATTGGAAGTAGAACTATACGGTTTTTAAACTCCAGTTTCTGATCACTTATCTTACGTGCTCGCATGATGTACCCCTTCAGTTATATTTTCCATGTTGTTTTTTGGGAAAATATAAATTCTGACTATTAACACAAGGACTTTAAATTGGATTGAATGGTAATCCACACGTTTTGCAGGTAGCATTAAAATCTGTAGGACTATTTTATTTGGAATTCGGGGGTTGAAAGCGTAAAGAGGCAGGGTTTGTTTTGCAATTAAATCAAGTATCAGCGCATTAAAAATCAAGGATAGTAAGTGCTTACTTTTATGCTGATTTCAGAAATCTCAATACTTCGGCATTAAATTGATCCGGTGCTTCAGCAGGTACCACATGACCTATACCTTTAAATACTACTAATTCAGAGTTCGGAATACCGGCTTCAAGCTCCCTGGCAACTGATACCGGAGATCGTTGATCAGCATCTCCGTAAATCAGCAGGGTGGGGACTTCAATTTCGGGAAGCATATTTCTGAGATCTGCACGGGCAAAGGCATTGAGCATTACTTTTATTCCGGCCGGATGGAATTCCGACATAATGGATGCTGTCTCATCCTTTATCCTTGCCGGAACAGAATCGGAGAAAAGTGTCGGAAGCCATTGTTCAACAACCTGTTTCGGAGGCAGATCCAGGTGGTGTGTTACATTTCTGATACGTTTTTCAAGTTCATCTTCCGGGAGTGAGCCGGCCCATCCCGCATATGCTGAGACCAGAATAAGTGAGCGGGGGATATCGGGGTAGCGCCGGTAAAATTCCAGAGCAAGTCCGCCTCCGAAAGAAAGTCCTATTACATGTGGCCGTTCCAAAACGGTTCCTTTTATAAGGGCAGCCAGACAATCCGCATAATCAGCTAAACGGAATGTATCAGGCGGATCTGATGATTTACCGCATCCGGGAGCATCCCAGGCAAGGACTGAAAACTCACCGGAGAACTTACTAATTTGCTGATGCCACGACCGGCTGTCACTTAAAGCGCCATGAAGAAGCACGATAGGGGTTCCCTTGCCCAGATACTCATACGCTATTTGTAATTGACCAAAAAAATAGTTTTTCCATCTCTATACAAATTAAGCGAGCGTATCAAGTCGCTGGCTTCAATTCTTTCCTTACGGCCGGTGCAATTTCAGTGCCCAGGAGCTCAATAGCCCTCAAAAGAGATTTATGGGGAACCGACCCCACACTCAATTGTAACAGAAACCGCCGGTGACCGAATACTTCATATTGATGCAGGATTTTTTCCACGATCTCATGCGGACTCCCCACAAAGTTGGCTCCCTGCAGTTTGCACGACTCATCAAATTGATCGCGGGTCAACGGCGGCCAGCCGCGCTCCCGGCCGATCTTATTCATGGTTTCGGCAAATGCCGGATAGGCAATGTCCCTCGCTTCTTTGGAGTCATTAGCGATAAATCCGTGCGAATTGACGCTCAGAGCCGGCTGTGTGCGTCCGTTGCGCTCAGCGCCTTCCTTGTGGATTTGAGCAAGCGGGGCAAATCGTTCCGGCACTCCGCCAATGATGGCCAGGGCCATCGGCAATCCCAGCGCTCCGGCCCGGTACGCCGACTCCGGGTTACCACCTACTGCCACCCAGGTCGGTATCGAATCCTGTACAGGTCTCGGGTAAATCCCAAGGTTTTCGATGGATGAGCGATGTTTACCCGACCAGCTTACTTTTTCACTTTTTTGAAGCTCCAGCAGTAATCCGAGTTTTTCGGCAAATAATTCATCATAATAGTTCAGATCATACCCGAAAAGGGGAAAGGACTCAATGAACGAACCCCGCCCGACCATGATCTCCGCACGGCCTTCAGATATCAGATCCAGCGTGGAAAATTGCTGGAAGACCCGAACCGGATCATCCGAACTTAACACGGTTACCGCGCTGGATAAGCGGATGGAATGCGTCCGCGCCGCAGCCGCCGCCAGCAAAACCGAAGGAGCCGAAGAAACGTATTCCTCCCGGTGATGCTCACCGATCGCAAATACATCCAGCCCGACCTGATCGGCCAGTTCGATCTCCTCCATCAGGTGGGTGACTCGTTGTTGCGGGGTGCGTTTTTGTCCGGTAACCGAATCCGGGGTGTTTTCAACAAAGGTGTAAATTCCGATTTCCATAGTGGACTGATGTCAGGTGATTTGCTGTTCGAATTTCAGTCAATAATACGGAATAAAAAAGGCCGGAGCGATAAGATTGCATCCGGCCTTTACAGTATTCGGGGAACTAAATTCAGCTTTCTCAAAATGGCTCAACGGAGACTTTAATCCAATAAACCGGAAACCGCCTCATCCAATTGCTCCCCCCGGAGTCGGCCTTCGGCTTGAATTATTCCATGCTCATCAACCAGAATGAGAGTAGGGGTGGCCGTAACCTCAAACCTTTGAGTAAGTTCGCTGTTAGTGCCGCCCTCAACAAAAGTATGCTTCCAGGGCATGGCATATTCCTTTTCTCTGAATTCTGTGAGATCTTCGCGGGCGTTATCCAGAGAAAAACTGACAATGGTGAAGTTATCGTCTTTGTAGTTTTGGTATAGTTTTTCCAGATGAGGCCGGTCGGCAATACAAACGCCACACCATGTGGCCCAGAAATCCATCAAATAAGCTTTGCCTTTAAGTGACTTTTTACTGTAAGTGGTTTTCGGTTCGTCGAGAGATGCAACCTCAAAATCCGGAAGTTCATTACCGGATTGAATAGCCCGGTCGGGGGAGTAATGCATTTCAGCCAGATTGGTAAGACGGTGCCCCGGATAGCTCGAGGCTAATTTATCGTAGTATTTTCGGATGCTCTCCTCGTCATTGCTCCGGTCAGCTTCAAATAGCCGAGATGCCAGAATATGAGCTTGCAGATCCTCAGAAAAAGTAGTCTCATAGATACGGCTGATGTAATCGTCTGCATCAGAATGGCGATTGAGCTGGGATGCAGCTTCCTCCAGCCCCATAACCAACCGGAAGTCTGTGGTCCAGATTACATCGGAGGGGTGAACCTCGTTTAAAAGAACGTCCAGGTATTCCGGGTTGGGTTCCGGCTTAAGAGCCTGCGGGGTGGGAAGACTGGTATAGTTTGCCATTAATAGCTTTCGGGCAAACCCTTCTTTCCGGTCTATTGCTTCCCGTAGATCTGTAATGTAGCCGGAAATGTCGGCATCCGTAACCTCCCGGTCGGGATCATCACGAGCATCCTGAACAACTGTTTCAATCGGTTCAATGTATTCCCGGGTCAGTTCTTTATATAAGGCTGTCTGGGAATGTTCCTCCGAATCTAACGAAAATTCGGGGTTTGTATCCGGGGGGTAGAGTTCATCCGGATCAAACGTAATTTCAGATTCTCCGTTTTCCGGCACTTCGGCTACCGCAAAAAAAGGATGGGTCTCATCGGCACGGGGCAAACGCTGCATGTCGGGCACGTAGCGGTCATACGAAGGAGGGGCGACCTGAACTTCCGGTGGTTCGACTGCGATATAAAAAAAGAGGCTGTCTTCGGAAATGGGGATGGTAGCAGTATACTGCCCGTCATTCACTCTATCCATTGGGTGGTGATGTCTTTCGGCGCTTTCATTATCAGCAGCGACTACCACTTCCGCGGTACCGGTTTCATCCGGCAGATCCGCCGCTTGCAAACGTATGCGGGTATCTGCAACATCGGTGGATCCGAAAAACAGCTGTTTCTGTACGGTCTTATGCCCGGCCCCGTACATGTAGACATCATACATCCCGGGCTGATCGATCTCCATGCGAAATTTCCCGTATTCATCAGCATGGGTGGTGTAGGATACGTAATCGTTTGTTGCTTTGATTGTTCCTCCGGGGAGCGGGGTGTCGTCAGCTGCAAGTAACGTACCGCTAAAGACTATTTCACCGCTTTTACCGGATGGGTCGTCGTCGGCTTGGTCTGTTGTGCAACCGGTTGACAGAGATATCAACAGGATGCATAACCATGAGAGTGAAAGTGTGAGTCGTTTCATGTTGAGAGTTGGTTTGTGGGTATGATTAAAAAAAGTTTGGCTCTGTATCTACCGCCGTTCATTTGAAGGAAAAGTGACCAGTTTTTGTATATTTGCTATTTGGGTATGGCTAAGAGCTAATGATCACTCATCATCAGGATGGTCCGTGGGTTCATCAGCATCAGACTCTGCCCGGGCATACCAATAGTATACCGGCAGACCGGCAGTTATGAGCAGCAAACCGGCAAGGGATGGTCCCGGACTCATGTATATGGCATTGACCACAATGATCAGCCCGATCAGCACAAATCCTATGTAGAGGACTTTTTTCACCAGCGGTAACTGAATGCGGGATTCCCGGTGATCAAGCACTAAAAGCGCAAGTACCGAAAGGCAAGAAAACAGGATGATGGAAAAGCCGGTGTAGATAAGCAGCTGTTCGAATGTGCCGGTGATCACCAGAATTACCGCCCAAACAGACTGCAAACAAACCGCCAGGTAAGGAATGTTTTTGCGGGGATGA
This sequence comes from Balneolales bacterium, assembly GCA_007131535.1. Lineage (GTDB taxonomy): Bacteria > Bacteroidota > Rhodothermia > Balneolales > Natronogracilivirgulaceae > SLJN01. The sequence continues at coordinate 8,215 of SLQI01000091.1, forward strand.
ACCTGGCTGAATGCCGCAGGAAATAAGTTATCCCGTGACATTGCAAAGTAAATCCTGGGTCCGGTCAGCACCATGGCACTAACGCTGCTGAGAAGTGCCGTAAGAATGACTATGCTGAAAATGATCATCCCATTTGGCCCGAACAATACAGCGGACATGGTGTTGATGACATCAACCGATTCGGAGAGTGTGTGAAACGGGATAGTTCCGGCGATAAGCAGGTTGAGCAGCAGGTAAAGCACGATCACCACACCGACCCCGGCAAGCAAAGCCCGGTGCATATTTTTTCCGGGGTTTTTGATTTCCTCAGCCACATAAACGGCGGCATTCCATCCGCTGTAGGTGAACAAAACCGGTATCAGGGCGAGGAACCAGCCCGAAAACTCAGTGGTACCGGAGACGCGCTGTTCGGTGAAAACCCAGTCCGGACTGGCTGCAAATCCTAACACCACCAGTGCCAGTATAGTCAATATATTCAGCAGGGTTAATGCATTTTGAAAATACCGGCCGACATTCATCCGGGAGATATGAAACAGTGTGACGAGAAATATCAACAGCATGCCAATGGCTTTTTCCGGTTCTACCGGCAGCAGCGAAGCGGCATGGATCGCACCGGAGTAGGCCTGTAACTCGTCACCCTCCGGCACCAGACCGAGCAGATACTCGGCGAAACCGATACTGCTTGCGGCAATAGCTCCGGAAAACCCGGCGATGAAAGAAGTCCAGCCGGATAAAAAGCCCCATTTCGGACCGAAAGCCTGTTTCAGGTAAATGTATTCGCCCCCTGCTTTGGGGATATGATGGGCAAGGTCGGCATAGGCAAGCGCACCAATGCAGACTAATAATCCCCCCGCAATCCACAGGGAGATAAACGGGAAGATTCCGGGGGAAATCCCGGCAACCACTCCCGGTGTGGTAAAAATTCCAATACCGATCACATTGGCTATGATAATGGATGCCCCGTCGGTAACACCTAATGAGCGTTTAAGGTTGGATTTGGTGTTGCTCATAGTTTCCGGTTTATCGACTTGTCGGGGTGGCGATGATCAACCAGGTATATGGCTGCGATTCATCATTCTGATAATGCCTGAGCTTTCGTTCTTTGATTGTAATCTCAAAGCCGGTGCTTTTCAGGTCCTCAATGGCATAATCGATATTAAGCCGATGATTTTCATACTGCACATCCCGGCTCTTATCCCGGTAATCGTCATCCATGGTATCCAAAATTGCCAGTTGCCCGCCCGGTTTTAAGGAAGCCTTGAAATGTTCAAGCATCCCCGTCGGGTCAGTAAACTCGTGATAGGCATTGCGCATCATGATTGCGTCAAACGATGATCGGGGAAGAAGGGGGTTGTCCGGGACAGAGTACACCGTGGAGATGTTGTGATAATCCCACGAATCCATGTGTTGATGTAAACCATCAAAACCATCGGGATTGATATCCACCGCGAAGATGTGCCCTTCATTGCCAATAACCTCGGCAATCTGGTTCAGGTAAGTACCCTGACGGGAGCCGATGTCGGCCACCCAGTCTCCCTCTTCCAATTCCAGCCCGTTTATTACTGGCTGTATGTTTAACCAGGAGCAGGAAGATTGGGCATGTGTGACCGGCAGCCCTACAAAGTTCATGCATAAGACGCAAAAAAATATTGCTGCAAGATGTTTGTTTATAAAGAGTTGTGAGAAATTCATAAGTAATTAATATTGGTGATTGTTGAATACTAAAACTTACCTGTAATGCCGATGAATGTTGGTTAATGCCGGGGTTAAATGAGTTAATCAAAAGTTAATCCGGTTAATATTGAGCTAATTAGTGTCTGTAAGAAAACGCCACTATCGGCGTTCCGCTCGTCCCAAAAATGCTCATGTACGGGTTGTACACTGCGCTTTTCGGGAGCTTCGCGCGCCTTGATCCTGGCGTTTTCTTACAACACTACCACTTTACTTACAGGCATTAATCAGCAGCCGAATGAATAACTCATTAAGTGATTGGTAGAGAATGGATTTAGTTCGGTAGGGTTTTACTATCCATTTGGGGTATTCATTGATCCCCGGGCTGAGCCACCAACATCCACATAGTTAAAGAATCTCTTTGAGGATGCCGGAACAAGGCCGGGTCTTTACTGATGATTTCAAACCCGGCTTGTTCGAGATCAGCTTTGGCTAACTCGATATCAAGGCGATGATCATCTTCTTGTTCCTCCCGGTCTAAGTGAACCAACTCTTCATCCATAGAGTCAAATATCACCAGCCGGCCATTTGGTTTGAGCGAATTTTTGAAATGCCGCAGCATTTCGAGCGGCGCGGTAAACTCATGATAAGCCAGGCGCATCATGATGCCGTCAAAAGAGGAGGGGGGCAGCAGGGGGTTTTGCTGTATAGAATAGACCGGAGTTATGTTGTAATAATCCCAGGAGTCCATGTTATCGTGAAGATCGTCAAAACTATCTGCGTCGATATCTACGGCAAAAATATGCCCTTGTTCCCCGACAGCCCGGGCGAATTTATTCAAATACGAACCACTGCCGGAACCGATATCGGCAATCCAGTCGCCCTGGTCCAATTGGAGTTCTTCATTTACAGCATCATAGTACAGGGAGTCCATATTTAGTGCCTGGGCATAACCAAGACATTGGGTAACAATTATAGCACAAAGTGCCGGCAGAATCGTAGTAGCTATCTTATAGAAAAATCCGGGTAGAATGAAGTACATAGTGAGCTAACATTTAATGATTAAAATTGACATGCATCATTCTACCGCAAACTCCCGTAGATGTTGGTTAATCAGCAGTTAATTGTGTTAATCAAAAGTTAAACCGGTTAAATGTGGATAAAAGATTAATTATTTTACCCGTGTATTTTCGCATAAGGTACTACTTATCAACATAGTGGAGGCTTTGCAAAATTTGTATTTTTTATCTTGAGCAGAGTTAGAGAATACTTGCAAAGCTTCAAAAGTAGGTACTTAAGATGTTATAGGGTTCAAGCTTATGAAACTGACTACTGCCAAAATTTACGTAATTATCACCATCACCTCGATATCCTTGATAGGTGTGGTGTTTGTACAGTACAATTGGATTGAGGGAGCACTGAGTCTTGAACAGGAAAAGTTTGAGAACCGTGTGAATACAATGCTGGCTGAAATAGACGACGGTATTACAAGCGATTGTACATTAAGTGCTGATCTGGCAGAGATAATGGAGGCACATTGCCAAACATGCGGCCGGCACAAGAGCATCCCGCCGGATGAACACACTCATGAAACGGCCGGGCAGATTCAGGCTATTATTGATTCGGTATTCATTGACCATAATTTCTCACATGATTATGAATTCGGGCTTGTGCTACCCTCTAATCATGATCCGAAAGATTCAAGGATAGCCTTTGCCTCCGACAAATCTCTTGAACCCGCAGTCTTCGAAGACTCCCGTTACCAAAGTGAACGAACCCAGCTTGTGCGCCTCCATTTCCCTGAAGAACAGCAATACTTTACCAGTCAGATTTTTCTGCTTCTTGGATTATCGGTAATGATTATTCTCGTGCTCTCTTTTTCTTTCGGATATGTTATCGTTACGATCCACAAGCAGAAGAAGCTTTCGGAAATGAAGAACGATTTTATCAACAACCTGACCCATGAATTTAAAACCCCGATTTTCTCTATCTCTCTGGCGACAAAACTGCTCAAAAAATCTGATGACATTAACCGTTCTTCCAGGGATATAAACTATCTTAATTTAATTAAAAATGAGAACAAACGTCTTCGGGCTCAGGTAGATAAAGTGCTTCAGATCTCATTGATTGATTCCGGCAATTTTAAACTTACACGCAAAAAAGTAGATTTGCATGCTCTTATTGATCAGGTATGCGACACCTTCTCGGTTATACTGGAAGAAAAAGGAGGGAAAATTCATAAGCAGCTTGAGGCCTCCCACCATGTACTGCATTCCGACGAAACGCACCTTTCCAATGTGATCTATAACCTGATTGATAACGGGATCAAGTATGCAGCGGATAAACCGGAAATAACAATCGCAACTTCTGATGCCGACAACGGTTTGTGTTTGCGGGTGAAGGATAACGGTATCGGAATCGACCGGGAGGCACAGAAATACATTTTTGATAAGTTTTACCGCGCACAAACCGGTGATGTCCACGATGTTAAAGGGTTCGGTCTGGGGCTGAGTTATGTTAA
>SLQI01000370.1 GCA_007131535.1 Balneolales bacterium
AGCCGGTCGATTACGCTATCGGATGCTGCATAACCAGTATCTTCGAGCCCAAGGGGATCAAGAATATATTTATCCATGGCCTGATCATACCGCATCCCGGTAACTTCCTGGACAATCAACCCCAGGACATAGTATCCTGAGTTGCCGTAATTCCAGTCACTTCCCGGTTCAAACTCCAGATCTTTGTGTGCAAAATGATATATAAATTCATTCTTATCGTGCTCAAGCTTGGCTTTTTCGGATAAAAAGTTATCCTCGGTTATATAGTCCGGAATTCCCGCTGACTGTACCAGCAGATGCTCAATGGTTATTTGATCTCCCTGCGATGATGGGTAATGAGTGAGATGATCAGTAATCACATCCGATAAGCTTAGTTTATCACGCTCAACTAAATGCAGAACAAGCGAGGCCGTATAAGCTTTGGTGATACTTGCTATCTTAAACCGTGTATTGGTATTATTGGGAATATCCCACTCCAGATTGGCTTTGCCGCGGGCACCGTGATAAATGATTTCATCTCCGTCAGCCGCAAGCAACACACCGTTAAATAGGCTGTATTCATGAAATTGATTTAACAGGGAATCGATTTTTTCAGCCCGTTTATCTTCACCACCGATTGCTGAAACCGGTATAATCAGCCCGAAAACAAAAATGATAATGAATATATATTTTATGACTACCATAAGAGTGCCAAACAGTCATTTAAAGTCCACATATATGCCGCATTTATCGGGCCCAAACCACCTGTTAGAAGTCCGAAATCGATTATCAGAAGTATTTCGCGCTAACCCTTATTGGGAATTGCTGATCAACTCCCTTTTTAAATCGTCCTAATATAGCAACTGATTGTAAAGGCTGTATGAATATGATTGTTAAAATCACAATCATGATATTCAATGCCGTCGGTTTTGGTTAATGGGTGAATCAGCACATTTAAGCAGAATAAGCCTGCGAGGTTCACTGTCCGTCCAATTCCATCCTCACCCCGACGACCTATCGCGACGCGCAGCACGGCGTAGCTAATAAAAGACCAGTTTAGACCCGGCAGCAATAAGCACGAGTGCCGTCAAGACCTTAACTATCTTATTGGTGAAAGTAGTGGCAGATAGATAGGACCCCAGATAACCCCCTGCCAGAACGGTAATCAGAAAAGGCAACAACCACTCCCAGGGCATATTCTCACGCAAAATATGCCCCGAAAGACCAGCAGCTGAGTTTAAAAAAATAAATGCCGAGGCAATGGCTGCCGTTTGTTTTACTGAGCTTATCGCAGTGATGATCAACAAAGGTGTTAGAAATATGCCGCCGCCAATGCCTAAGGCTCCGGATATCAACCCAATACACAATCCAGCGGGTAAGCCTATCCACAGAATACTAATCTGACTCAAATCTATGGTCTTATAGGTGTTATTCTGGCTCGTCAGAATCATGAACAGAGCGCAAAGCAGCAATATGATCCCCAGTAAAAGCTCGAATAAACCTGTGTTTAAAGGTATGCGGGCACCCACAAATGAGGCTGGAATCGATGTTACGATAAACGGCCATAGCTTTGAAAACCGGAAAAAACCTTGCCGGTAAAAGTTCCTGAATCCAACTCCCGAAACAATCAGGTTTAAAGCAAGAACCAGTGGTACAATGGATGGATCGGTTATTCCGGCAAGTGCAAAGAGCGCAAGGTAACCTGATGCTCCGCCATGGCCTGCACTGGCATACAAAAATGCAATGGCCATGAAAAAAGGCAGCAGGTAGACCATATTTGGATCCAAGAGTGCCAATCGGGTAAGTTTCGCTGATAGATTAGATTTTACAGGTATTCATTAAAAAACCCTCACCGTAGTGATAACGATGAGGGTTTTTCTTAATAATAGATTATATGATTTGACGGATCAGTCAAATAGAGCTTTCACATACTCCCGGCGCATTTCTGCAATTGCGGTGATGGAAATCTCTTTCGGGCAAACGGCTTCGCATTCGGCGAAGTTGGAGCAGTCGCCAAAACCTTCTTCGGCCATTTGATCAACCATGGCTTTAGCACGCTCTTTTCGTTCCGGTTCACCCTGCGGCAGATTCGCAAACTGTGCGATCTTCGCTCCGGTAAAAAGTGAAGCTGAAGAGTTCGGACACGCCGCCACACAGGCGCCGCAACCGATGCACGTAGCATAATCGAATGCCACATCCGCATCTTTTTTCGGGATAGGGATGGCGTTAGCATCCACATTTGCCCCGGTGTTGACCGAAACATAGCCTCCGGCTTCCATAATGCGGTCAAATGCTGACCGATCTACGACCAGATCTTTTACGATAGGGAATGCTTTAGCTCGCCAGGGTTCTACCACAATGGTATCGCCATCGCTAAAGTGGCGCATGTGTAGCTGGCATGCAGCGGTAGCTTTTTGGGGTCCGTGAGCCTGACCGTCAATCATCATGTTACATGAGCCACAAATACCTTCGCGGCAGTCATGATCGAATTCGACGGGCTCTTTGCCTTCTTTCATCAATTTTTCATTGAGCCAGTCGAACATTTCAAGGAAAGACATGTGCGGATTCACATCATCAAGGGTGTAATCTACCAGCTGCCCTTTACTGTTTTTGTCTTTTTGCTTCCACACTTTCAGGTGGATAGTCATGGTTTGATCACTCATAATAATTTGTATTGATCAAATTCTAAGGTTTATTTATAGCTGCGTTGGGTCGGAGTCACGTACTCAAACTCCAATGGCTCGCGGTGGTTTTCGTGCGGCTGGCCCTCTCCTTTGTATTCCCAGTTGGATACAAAGTTGAACTCTTCGTCATTGCGGAGTGCTTCGCCCTCTTCGGTCTGAAATTCCTCACGGAAGTGTCCTCCACAAGATTCTTCACGTTCGAGTGCATCACGAGCCATAACTTCTGCGAGCTCCATGTAATCGGCTACACGGTAAGCATACTCAAGATATTTGTTGTAGGTCTCGTTTTCACCGGGCACGTAGACATCCTTCCAAAATTCTTCCCGCAAGTCTTGAATTTGTTTGATCACACTTTCAAGACCTTCTTTGTTGCGGGACATGCCGATATAGTCCCAAACCAGCTTTCCGAGTTCGCGGTGGAAATCGAGAACCGTTTTCTTTCCCTTGTTGTCGAGAATTCTTGAAATTCGCTCCCGCACCTCTTTTTCGGCTTCATCAAACTCCGGAGCATCGGTGCCGACCGGCTTGATATCGTTACTTGCGATATAATCACCCAGCGTGTACGGAATTAC
>SLQI01000403.1 GCA_007131535.1 Balneolales bacterium
CAAAAATGATCTGTGAAATTTCCGCAAGATATTCAACGGTTTGCTCTTCATTTTCGGATTCATCACTAAGTAAAGTAAGCGCATACCAACCGCCATCGGGCAGATAGACGATGCCGGAGTCGTGGTTTACTCCGGTAATGGAGCCGGTTTTATGGGCAACATCGACAGCTCCAGGCAAATTTGCAGGTATGATATCACGGAATGCCTGCCTCTTCAGGATGTCGATGGCATCACGTGTTGCGGCACTATCCAGCATCTGATGATCGGCGAGTTTGTAAAACATCCGGGACAGGTCCCTTGCGGTTGTTTCATTATTAATGCCCTCTTCAAACGCCGGCATATCATACACTCCCCGCCGGATTTGCAAACCTTCCAGCCCGTGGTCATGCATGAAAGCAGTAACGGAATCCGCATTCAGCTGATCGATCATGATATTGGTGGCCAGATTTCCGCTTTGTATGATCATATGTTCTATCAGTCTTCGCTTGGGCAGATATTCCCCGATATGTTCGGCAATGCCGGGGCGGTCAATATCTGCTGAGATTTCGAAGGAAGTGCTATCAGCAATGCTTGTAAACTCATTATACACTTTCAGCGAGTCGCCGATATTCCAGTCCGGATCGTGTTGGGACCGGCGGTAGTCTTCCAGCATAACCGGTGTTTTGTAGGTGCTGGCTGCATGAAAGACTTCATCACCCCGAATATGAAGCTCTTCTCCAACACCTTCCTGAGGTATAAGTGATACGGCTATGCGGGCATCATCTCGTTCGATCACTTCGAGAATTTCGGCTTCGAGGTTAATATCCTGATTTAATGTCAGCAGTGTAATTGAGAACAGCAGCGTGAGGATTGGGGATGACATGTTATTTTAAGAGTTATGTGTGATGGATTTAGAAATGATTCTTCCAATATAGCATAATGTGTGATTTTTAAAATTTGAGTCTGCCCCGAAAAAGTCAAAACCGTTTGGGATGTGACTTTAAGGTAGTTGCAAGCGCAGGATAGCTGCTCTGATTCTGCAGCCTCGTAATTCGACCATACTTGGGTTTATTTCGAATATTCTCTTCTGTATTTCGACATAAAAAAAGCCGGTGCCTCTGTGTCAGAAGCCCCGGCTTATGGTGAGTGATCTGGTCGGAAGTTGTTTATGCCTCAACTTCAGCTGAGACCAGCCTGGAAGCAATTTCGATCATGCGATTGGTTTGTATGCGGATGGCATCATACTTAACCTCTGGAATTTCGTCTCCTGCTGTGACACTGGTACCATAGGGGTTGCCACCGGTTTCGAACAGTTTCGGATCGCTGTAGGCCGGTGATACCACAATAGCTCCCCAATGGTGGAAGGTGTTGTAGAGTGCCAAAAGCGTAGATTCCTGTCCCCCGTTGGGATTGGAAGCGCTCGTATATCCGGATACGACTTTGTTCAGCAGTTTGCCCTCCATCCAAAGCGGACCGGTTGAGTCGAGCACTTGCTTGAGTTGTGCACTTACGTTACCGAATCGGGTAGGGGTGCCGAAAAGAATGGCATCTGCCCACTCAATATCGTCGTTGCTTACGTCCGGAATGTCGCTGGTCGCATCAACATGCTTGCGCCATGCCGGGTTGCTGTCGATGGCTTCATCTGGGGCAAGTTCGGGCGCTTTGCGCAAACGCACCTCAGCACCGGCATCCGATGCGGCTTTTTCGGCTTCTTTAGCCAATGTATAATTGGTTCCGGTAGAACTATAAAAGACAATTGCTACTTTTACTTGTGCCATAAATCTGTGGGATTTTGTGTGATTAGATAATTATTGATTAGTCAACTAAAAGATCAAAAAAACTTTTCGGAGATACTATTTACGCAGCTCGGCTAACAGTTCGATAAGCAGATCAAGGTTGTTTGAGCTCATTTTTTGGTCAATATCCGCTTCGATACGGGCCATCGGATCGCGAAGGCTGTCCAGCACTTCGATTCCGCGAGAAGTGATTTTACATGGTACGCATCGCCGGTCACTGCCTGACCTGTTGCGGGTAACGAGCCCTTTTTTTTCCATACGGTCAATCAGCCTTGTAATACCGGGAGATCGTTCGATCATGCGTTTGCCGACTTCAAGTGTTGGCAAACCATCATACCCGGCTCCCCGTAAAATGCGCAAAACATTGTATTGTTGCGGGGTGATATCCTCCCGGGCGGTAACCTCACTGATTCGCCGCTTAATCTCATCCGTCGTACGCAGCAAAGCTACGATGGCTTCGGCCGACTTGTATTCAAACGGCTTGCTCTGTTTGATTTCCTTTTTTATGTCGGGTGAGTCGTTCATACAAAATAGTATAAGTAAAAATAGTTGACTGGTCAAGTAAAATTAAAAGAAAAACACCTCCAAGGTACTGACGGAGCCTGAACCTTAAACATGGAACCCTGAACGGCTGTTATCAATTAAAAATCAAACCAAAGCATCCTTCCACACAATGCAGCGTAATCCTCTACGTAGTATCGTAGCTTAATACTCACCCATATCAACATAATGCAGGATATTCGAAACATAGCTATCGTTGCCCACGTCGACCACGGGAAAACCACACTTGTAGATCAATTACTTCGACAAAGCGGAACCTTTCACGAACATCAGGAGGTGGAAGAGCGGGTCATGGACTCCAATGTGCTCGAGCGTGAGCGGGGGATTACCATCATGTCCAAAAATACCGCCGTGATGTGGAACGACACGAAAATCAACATCGTCGATACGCCGGGGCATGCCGATTTCGGGGGTGAGGTAGAGCGGATATTAAAGATGGTCAATGGGGTGATGCTGCTGGTGGACTCAGCCGAGGGGCCGCTGCCGCAGACCCGGTTTGTACTACGGAAATCACTTGCACTGGGATATAAACCTATCGTGGTGATCAACAAAATCGACCGCCATGATGCCCGCCCGGATGAGGTGCTGAATATGATTTTTGACCTGTTCGTTGAACTCGACGCCTCCGATGAACAGCTTGACTTTCCGGTGCTCTACGCCAACGCTCTTGAGGGAAAGGCTACCGACGACTTGAATACTCCTAATGACGATCTGGCCCCCGTCTTTGATAAGATAGTTGAACACCTGCCACCTCCGGAAACCCTGGTAGATGCTCCTTTTAAGATGCTGGTCAGCAATGTGGAATGGAATGACTACGTCGGGAGAATTGCCGTAGGCAGAATTGAGCAGGGCACGGTGAAGCG
>SLQI01000186.1 GCA_007131535.1 Balneolales bacterium
ATGCTGCTTACCGATGGCATTGATGATGAAATTTACGGCGGCATCAAAATGGCTAACGGGACCAATTCCATTCGTCAGAACCCGCCGTTTCCGGGTACACGAGGTAAATCAGCGGCATTGGTACGCGAGCTGTTTGTACAAGCGGAAGAATACCGCGAACAGGTAAGAGCGGCCGAAGAAGATGACGATCAGGATCCTCCATCCCGAAATCTGGAGCTGGAATCCCTTGTGGAAGTGATGGATGGTGATCGGATTGTGCATTTTCACACGCATACGCACCACGATATTATGACGGCCATTCGACTTTCTGAAGAGTTTGATTTCCGTGTGGTTCTGCATCACGTAAGTGAAGGCTGGAAAGTGGCTGATGAGATTGCAGAAGCCGGAGTGCCTGCATCTATTATCTCCCTGGACAGTCCGGGTGGAAAACATGAGGCGGTTAACCTGCTGTATAAGGTTGGACCTAAACTCGAAGAAGCCGGAGCTGATTTCGCCTATCACACCGATGACGGAGTGACGGACTCCCGGCTATTTTTCAGAATGGCAGCACAAGGAATCAGAGATGGTCTAAGCAGAGAAACTGCATTGGAGTCACTAACTATTCAAGGAGCTGAAATGATGGATCTGGATGATCGCATCGGATCACTCGTTGAAGGCAAAGATGCGGACTTCCTGATTCTCGATGGCGATCCGTTTAGCGTCTACACGCATGTTCAGGAGACCTGGATTGACGGAGTGCGCGTATATGACCGCAGCAATCCCGACGACTATCAGTATTCGGTAGGCGGCAAGGATGTTTTTCAGGGAACCATTCACAGCCACTTCGATTAATCAGGAGGAAACATGAGATTTATATCAGCACTTATTTTAACTGCTTTGATGATTCCGGGAGTGGCTGCTGCGCAACACGCTATTCTCGGTGAAACCGTCTATCCGGTAAATGGTGATCCCATTGATAACGGAGTTGTGCTGGTCGAAGATGGCACCATCACAGCCGTTGGCAGCCAGAACGACATCACCATACCCGATAACTTTGAGCGCCATGAGGCTGGTGTGGTGACTCCCGGCTTTATTGATGCCCGGACCGTCGTAGGACTCAACGGTATCTACAATGTCGAAGATGACCAGGATGCCCTGGAAACTTCCAGCCCGATACAACCGGAGCTCCGCGCCTTTGATGCCTATAATCCGCGCGAGCAGCTTGTGGATTGGGTTCGCAGTCTCGGGGTAACCACGGTGCACACCGGTCACGCCCCCGGAGCTACGATGAGCGGACAAACCATGGTGACCAAAACGCATGGAAATACCATCGGCGAAGCTATTATGGATTCCGTTCATACCGTCTCGATGAGTCTTGGTCCGGTTGTCGGAGGCAATTTTTCAACGCCGGGGACGCGCTCCAAAAACGTGGCCATGCTGCGCCAGGAACTGATCCGTGCCCGGGAATACCGTGATAATGGCGGTTCCCGGGATATCGGCATGGAAGTACTTTCCAAAATTCTCGATGGCGATGTAACCGCGATGATCATGGCTCAGCGGGCGACGGAAATCATGACAGCATTGCGCATCGCCGATGAGTTCGATATCGATATTTATCTGAGCGGAGCGGCAGAGGCATATAAAGTCAAAGATTACATCGCAGATGCCGGTGTACCGGTTCTGATTCATCCGACTATGATTCGCACCGGAGGTGATACTGAAAACGCTTCGTTTGAAACGGCAAAAAAGCTTCATGAGGCGGGTATCCCGGTCTATTTCCAAAGCAGCTACGAAGGGTATGTGCCCAAGACCAGGGTTGTGCATTACGAAGCGGCCATCGCAGTTCGCAACGGCTTCCCGAGAGATGCTGCTATTGAATCGCTTACGCTCGGAGCTGCCGAACTGCTGGGAATTGACGATCGGGTCGGTACACTCGAAGAAGGCAAAGATGCCGATATCGCCCTATTCGAAGACGATCCCTTTGAGTACACCTCGAGAACCTGCAAAGTGTTCATAGACGGCGAGATCGTCAGCGATGAATGTACCTGATGGTTTACTCTAAATGCTGAAAAGTAAAAAGCCGGCAAATCAATCATCTGATTTGCCGGCTTTTTTAATTCGTGCCGTTTGAATCTACTTACAAACGATCAGCTTCTGTTGAAACTCTTGTCAAAAGGCCGATGATGGTGGGTATTGAGTTGAATTACCAGGTAACCAACATCCAAACACCCAGAACAAATAGTAGTAATCCGAGTCCGAGAATAGGCAAAAACGAACCCATAGACATCAGACCTTTTTTGTAGTATCGCCAGTATTTAAGGTAGGAGAGTGTAAGTATCGACCCTCCGAATACCAACAATACGATCATTGCAGCAACATACATAAAACTACCCACATCATCTATAGTGACCTGAATAGCCGGAATGAATGTTGAAATTAAATTTGATAATTGATACGTCATCACATCACATGTTATATGTACACATTTCGAAAAAGATACTTGAGCTTACCCGTAACCACAAGCAGGAATTTATAAACCAGCGGCAAATCAAGTCCTTTTTATCTAAGCCTCGTATGGCATAACAGTGCCATTCAATCAGGAAAACGAAATTTACCGACAGAAAAGCTCACGTGATGGGATTATCAAATGTGGTTGACCGTGGATTTCCTTAGATCAAGCCTCAGCAATATCATCAAAGTGTAACCCGCGTTTCGGGTCGGTTCACAAATCTGAACTATCGGCGTTCGGGTCAAGATCTGCCACGGTATATCCCCAGCTGCCGCCAATCCGGTAATCTGCCACGAGTGGATGCTTTTCAAGAATCGAGTGAACGATTCCCCGAAGCACTCCGGTACCTTTGCCATGGATAATACGCACCGAGTAGATGCCACGCTGATGGCATTCTCTCAAATATTCCGGAACAAGAGACTTAACCTCATTAGGTTTAAATATGTGCAGATCAAGCTCCCCGTCTATCGGGAATTCTTCATCATCGTGTTCATCTGACATAACATTATTTGTCCTTCCCCTGAAAGTGATCATACAAATATTGAATCGAATCCGATTCATAGATATGTGTGCCACCAAGGTTTTTTTCGGGAAGATGGCTCATGACAAAAGCTACTGCTTCTGCTGTGATCGGACGGTACCGTTTTAAAGGGCCGGCCATAACCGGACGAAGCAGGCGCCCTCCCAAATTTCCAAAGGCTTCTTTAAAA
>SLQI01000489.1 GCA_007131535.1 Balneolales bacterium
CAACCGGATGAGCTGCAACACCTGACCCCTGATGATTATGCCCAGTGGCAACGAATCGCTTCAACCGAAATATCTCCGGAGGGGAAGTGGTTTGCATATAATATCAGCCCGGTAGAAGGGGACGGGTGGTTAAAAGTTACGCAAACCGACACCTCTCCTGATGAAGTGCTCCGTTTTGACTATGCCGACCGTGCCGAATTTTCCGGGGATGGCCAATGGCTTGCTTTTCGTATCGGCATTTCTGAAGATCAGGAACGCGAACTTCGTGAGCAGCAAGAGCGCATCAAACACGACCTCGGTCTGATGCATCTTGAATCCGAGCGGGTCGATACGTTCAAAAACATATCCGGGTTTGAGTTTTCTGATGACGGCCGCTTCCTGGCCATGAACAAATATGCGCCTGAAAATGCTGACCACGGCGGGCGGGACGTCATTCTTCGCAATCTGGATGAGCAATCCAATCACATTATCGGTAATGTAGCCGAAAGCAGCTTTAATGAAGACGGCTCCCTGTTTGCCGTACTGATTGACGCTTATGAGCAGCTTGGAAACGGGGTTCATTTAATTGATCCCCAAAACAGTACGACGGTGGTCCTCGACAGTGAAGAAACCGACTACACCTCCCTCACCTGGAATGAAGACGGTACCGGCCTTGCGTTTCTGAAAAAACAAGAAGATGAAGACTACCAGGATCCGACTCATCAAGTCCTGGCATTTACCGACCTGGACGAGCAGCACCGGAAACAGATTTTTTCTCCAGATGAATCACAGGAATTTCCCGAAGATTTCAGGGTAGTGGATTACCGGTCGCTGCAGTGGTCCGATGACGGCGAACGTCTGTTTTTCGGCATTAAGGAACGATCGAAAAAAGAAGAGGAAGAGGATCGGAATGAGAATAATGATGACGAGGAAGATCCTGACGCTCACCTGGACCCCACCAATGTAGAAGTCTGGCACTGGCAGGACGATCCGATTCAACCTCAGCAAAAAGTTAACCGCCACAATCTTGAACAGTCCAACTTTTTATCCGTCTGGCATCTTAAGGATGATCGTTTCGTGCAGTTGATCGATGATCACCGGCACTCCATCTCACTTACCGGGGATCAGCACCATGCCATTTTGTACGATCCGGTGCCCTATATGCCACGATTCCGGGAAAGCTGGAATGATGTTTATCTTGTGGATGTAACCGATGGCGAGCAAGTGGAAATCCTGAATCGCCACGAATTCGTGCAGCCGTCTCCGGGTGGAGAATATATCCTTTATTTCCGTGAAAACGACTGGTGGACCTATGAAATTGAAACCGGCCAACACCATAACCTGACCGAACACGTGGATACGCGGTTTAATAATTTCACTTCTATCACGGGTCGTGAATATGATCCTCCCTTTGGTTCCGGTCAATGGGCTGAAGAAGACCAGTGGGTATTATTATACGATCAGTTTGATGTCTATAGAGCTCAGCCAACCGGAGAAGAAACCCGTCGCATCACGGAGGGGGCTGAAGATGAAATCCGCTACCGTCAAACCCGTCTGGACCGGGAAAACGACACGCTTGATCCGGAGGCTCCCTTCTATCTCAATATGTTTGGAGAGCGAACTAAAGATCGCGGGTATGCCCGGCATCATCCCGGCGGCCAAACCGAAACGCTGATATACGAATCCAAAATGATCAACCGGTTATCGTCAGCCGAAGAAGCCGACGGTTATTTCTACCAGGTTCAGACTGCAGTGGACTCACCCGACTTTTATCACACCGATTCTGACTTTAATAATGCCACCGCGCTGACCCGCACCAACCCACAGCAAGAGAACTATCATTGGGCGGATGATGAACTGATCAGCTTTACCAACGAACGGGGTGAAGAGCTCGAAGGCCGGTTGCTGTATCCGGCCGATTATGATCCGGATAAACAATACCCGATGATGGTTTATATTTATGAACGGCGCTCGCAGACATTGAACTCGTATTCTATGCCGAACCGGACAAGTGCCTATAACCAGCGTCGGTTTTCGTCCGAAGGCTACTTCGTATTCGAACCGGATATCACTTATGAACTCCGGCGGCCGGGTATGTCCGCCGTAGAAAGTGTAGTGCCCGCCGTTGAAAAAGTACTTGAAACCGGTATGATTGATGAAGATCAAATCGGGCTGAACGGACATTCCTGGGGCGGATATCAAACGGCGTTCATCATTACCCAAACCGACCTGTTTGCTTCAGCTGTGGCCGGCGCGCCACTTACCAACATGATCAGCATGTACAATTCCATTTATTGGAATACCGGAGTCCCGGATAAAACAATTTTTGAAATCAGCCAGGGCCGGTTTCCGGAGCCTTACTGGAAAGACTGGGATAATTTCGTGGAAAACTCCCCGATCTTTCAGATGGAAGATACCGAAACCCCGCTGATGCTCATGTTCGGCACGGAAGACGGAGCGGTGGACTTCAATCAGGGTGTTGAGCTTTACAGTACGATGCGCCGTATGGAAAAGCCGTTTGTGATGCTCGTATATGAAGGCGAAAACCACAGCCTTGCCCGCAAAGAAAACCAGCTCGACTACGCCGAACGAGCGTTTCAATGGCATGATCACTATCTGTTAGGTTTGGATCCGGAAGATTGGATCATTAACGGACTTCCTTACATTGACCGGCCGAAAATGACGGAAGATTAACGATCATCCAAAAATCTTTTCACAACCATCACTTCCCACAAACAATAACCTTCCAGGTCCCAATACCTGGAAGGTCCTCTTCAGCTCATAAGTAAACACTTACTTCCCTCTTTTCTCCGGCATTTATGAGACTGTCTAAAAAATCAGAGTTCAGCTCTTACTTGATACAGATTCTATTTTCCTGAAACAAAAACTGAAATAAACAGGCTAAGGTAGACCTCAACACCCTAAATATTTGTTTGAATACATCAATTCACCCACACCGTTCCTATCCATTTCCGTTGACTGAAGACAACGGAAGCTCTTAATCCCGCCCATTCGTGCGGCACTATTGGGAAAGTGACTTATTTATTACCACGGCTATGTTCTTGAACTATCATCACATAAAATCCGTGTGCATCCGTGTAAATCCGCGGCAAAAAAATCTGTCAACGGAAATGGATGGGTGCGAACCCGCAACCCAAAAAAAGCCGACGATTATACCAACCGCCGGCTTCTGCTTACTGCAATCAAACATTC
>SLQI01000392.1 GCA_007131535.1 Balneolales bacterium
CTGTTTGCCGAGCTTCCGGAAGCGAAAATCCGCGGCTACGGTGCCGGGAGGTTTTCATTCAACGTCAAAGGCGGGCGTTGTGAAGATTGCAACGGCGACGGGGTGAAGAAGATCGAAATGAACTTCCTGCCGGATGTATACGTAAATTGCGAAACCTGCCGGGGCAAGCGCTACAACCGCGAAACACTGGATATCCGCTATCGGGGCAAAAATATTTCTGAAGTTCTGGAGATGAACATTGCCGAAGCGGTTGAGTTTTTTGATCCGGTGCCCTCGATCAAACGGATACTCAAGACGCTTGATGACGTCGGGCTGGGGTATCTGAGCATCGGGCAGCCCAGCACCTCGCTCTCCGGCGGAGAGGCTCAGCGGGTGAAACTGGCACGGGAGCTATCCAAAATCGGCACCGGCGATACGCTGTATGTGATGGATGAGCCGACTACCGGTCTGCACTTTGAAGATGTCCACATGTTGGTGCAAGTGATTCAAATGCTGGTGGATAAAGGCAATACCGTCATTGTCATTGAACACAACCTGGATCTGATCAAGGCTGCGGACTGGGTTGTGGATTTGGGACCGGAAGGCGGCAAACAAGGGGGCTATATCGTAGCCGAAGGAACTCCCGAATATGTCGCCGAAAACCCCGAAAGCTACACGGGCCGCTTCCTTAAAGAAGAGCTGGAGCGAGTCGCCGGCAAAACGGTTTAAGGGTTGGTGGTTAAGGAGGTAATTGAGTTTTTAGAAATTTCCTTTAGAAGGCCGTTCAAGGTTCAATGTTTCAAGTTCAATAACTTGCAAGGGGTCTTATAAAACTTGCCTTTCAACTGACCGGCAACGAGTTGTAATCTGATTGGTTTTACAGTAACCAGTAACCAGCAACCAGCAACCAGCGGTTCCTCATCCCTCAAAAAGGCACAGGCACAGAACTTTGATTCGTAAACTTCTTATCGCAACACAAAACCGGCAACCGTCGTTTTTCAATTTGTTCCACCCTAATAAAGTTCATAATTTCGGGTGATGAAATTTTTTCGCCTCCATACTATTCGCATTACCGTTCTGATGATTCTGGCTTCAGGCCTGGGGCCTTTTTTGTTCTCCTGGCAGTCAGCAGAAGCCCAATCAAATGAATTTACCAAATGGCTTGCCAAACTGGCTAAGGAGGATGCGCGGGAACAGGCTAATGACAAAATCCGCAACCTGAATGATTCTGAGGACTTACTGCGGGAAGCCACTAATCTGATCAGTGCACACAGCGAGTGGTTTAGCCTTCCCATTGAAGGGAAATCCGACTTGTCGGATGAGGAGGTGTACGAATTGATTAAAAAAGAGTGGGACCGCTATCAACAAGGTTCCACCATGAGCGGGGAGAAAGCGATTGACCGGCAGACAAGGCCCGGATGGACCCCGGAAAAACCGATGAGTGCCGATCATTATACCGGTAAATCGACCGACCTGTCCCTTACGTTCGGTACGCCTTTTACCCTGCACATCACTTTACAAAACCATCGTTCCGACTCTTCCCCTCACCTGCCGGCCATTGTAATCAGAGGACCTTAGCATCTGTACAGACACCGTATCTCACGCGTGTCTTACCTTCCTTTATTTGATGCCATCAGTTCACCATCGCAAGCCCCACTGTGGATTGTTTTCATGGTGAAATCAATGCGCTTATCAGTCTCAGATTTTTATTCATTTAATCAACTTAATTTACCTTACGACTATGAAAGGACAAGGAACCAAGCTTTTCTTTATCGTCTTCTTTCTGGCGTTGACAGGCTATTATCTGTCATTTTCCGTCCGCTATTGGCTGGAAGAGCGCCACATGGATTCGATGTCCGAAGAAGAACGATCAACATATTATGAAGAAAACCGTGACCGTCTTGATAATCTACGCTCCCGTATTTTAACAATGGGGCTGGACCTTCAGGGCGGTATGCACGTAACCCTGGAACTGGCGGCCAATGAATTGCTGCTTGAGCTGGCACGGGATTACCGGGATGAGGATCTCGAAGATGTTATCCGGGTTGCTCACCAACGGGCACAGGAAAACAACACCGATATGCTGGATGAATTCATTGAAGAATTTGAAGGCCGCGATCCCAATGCCCGGCTTAGCCGCTATTATCGCTCTGATGAAGCCGGAATAACAGCTCGATCTGAAAACAGCGAAATCATTTCTTTCCTGCGCAATCAGCAGGATGAAGCGATGAGCCGCGCACTTGAAATTGTGCGTAACCGGATTGACCGTTTCGGTGTAGCTGAACCTTCCATCATGCGGCAGGGCGCAAACAGAGTAATTGCCGAACTTCCGGGTGTGGATGATGAACAGCGAGTGCGTGATTTGCTCAGCGGTACTGCCCGCCTTGAGTTTCGTCTTGCTCCGGATCCCGAAGATGTAAACGAAGCGTTCCGGCGTATAGCAGAACACTTTGACGAGGACGATGAATTAGATCTGGACCAGGAAGAACTTGTGGATATGGAAGACTCCGGCAACAGGCTTTTGGACGTGTTGCTGCCACCGCAGGGACAAACCATTGTCTTCGGGTATTCCACCGCGGCTGATACTTCTGAAGTCAACTCACTCATCCGTCGTGATGAAGTACGCGGTATGCTGCCGAGCAACTCCGAGCTAAAATGGACGGCTAATCCGCTTTTCGAAAACTACTATGCGCTTATTGCCGTAAACGCCAACTATGAGCTCACCGGTGAAGTAATTACCGATGCCCGCCCCGATTTCGATCCACAAACTAACGCACCTCAGGTATCCATGTCGATGAACCGACAGGGAGCGCGAACCTGGTCGCGTATCACAGGGGCCAACATTGGCCGTCCGGTTGTGGTGCTGATGGATGATCATGTGTATACCTTCCCGAATATCCGCACCCAGATTGCCGACGGTCGAACATCCATTACCGGGCTTGAAAGCATTGAAGAAGCTGAAGACCTGGTTACCATCCTCATGTCCGGTTCACTTCCGGTATCTCTTGATATCGTAGAGGAACGAACCATCGGACCCTCTCTTGGAGAAGAGTCGGTCAGGGCCGGTTTTACCTCGGCTGCTGCCGGATTGGCGCTGGTAATCCTGTTTATGATGTTTTATTACCGACAGGGCGGCGCGATTGCTGATATCGCCCTGGTACTGAACATCCTGTTTATTTTCGGTATCCTGGCGGCATTTAATGCCACCCTTACTTTGCCGGGAATAGCCGGTATTGTACTGACCATTGGTATGGCGGTGGACGCCAACGTACTGATCTTTGACCGGATCCGCGAAGAACAGCGGGTGGGTAAAAGCCTTCAGGCCGCTATTGACAGTGGCTATTCCAATGCGATGAGTGCTATCCTTGACGCCAACATCACCACCTTCCTTACTGCTGTTATTCTGTTCAGCTTCGGGGTGGGGCCGATTAAAGGATTTGCCATTACATTGATGGCCGGTATTGTCGCATCGCTGTTCAGCGCGATTGTCATCACCCGCGTGGTCGTCGATTACCTGACCAAGGAAAAGAAATTAAGTCTCAGTTTCGGATAATTTTTAACCCGTTTATACTATTATGCGTCTATTTGAAGAAGCCAATTATACGCTGATTCCGAGAAGAAAAATCGGATATGCGATATCAAGTTTATTGGTGCTCCTGTCTATTGGAGCAATACTGGTAAAGGGGCTGCAGCTCGGCATTGATTTCCGCGGAGGAAATGAAGTCGTAGTTGAGTTCCAGGAAGCAGTTGGAGTAGCCGATTCACGCTCCGAGCTTACCCAGCCGCTGGGCGGCGAGCCGCAGGTGCGTCATTACGGTGCTCCCAATATGCTGCTGATCCGTACAGATGCCGATATGGGCACCAGTGAGTTACGTGCTACTATCCTCAGCACCTTTGAAAATCTGTACCCCGATAATCCGGGTCAGGTGGTACGTACCGATATTGTCGGTCCTAGTTTTGCCGATGATTTGCGAAATGCGGCTATTATGGCGGTCCTGTTTGCACTGATCGTTATATTTATCTACATCCTGATACGGTTTAAGAAATGGTCGTATTCGCTTGGTGCGGTTGCGGCTCTTTCTCATGATGTAATTATCACCCTGGGAATATTTACCATCTTCCACGGAATCCTGCCTTTCAACCTGGATATCGATCAGGCTTTGATAGCGGCATTCCTGACGATCGTCGGGTACTCCCTCAACGATACGGTGGTGGTTTTTGACCGCATCAGGGAAAACTCATTGATCTTCAAAACCGAACCGTTTGAAAAAATGGTTAACCGAAGTGTCAATAATACCTTGAGCCGTACGGTCGTAACCTCGGTAACAACCTTGTTTGTAGTCACCATCCTGTTTATCTTCGGTGGTGAGGTCCTTAAAGGATTCTCATTTGCTCTGATTCTCGGAGTACTTCTGGGAACCTACAGCTCCATTTTTGTCGCAAGTCCGATTTTAGTGGATCTGCAGAAAAAGACCCAGAAAAACATTGCCTGATTCATTAAACCCGGCTGAGTATGAGCTTTAATATCAGTGAGCGATATAACTGTATAATCATCGAGTTCAACGGAAATGTTATGGGCGGCCCGGACGCGGTAAGCCTGAACGAAAAACTGCATGAGTTGATCGATGAGGACAAAAAAAACATCGTAGTAGATCTCAGCCGGGTGGAGATGATGAACTCTTCCGGTTTGGGGATGCTCATCGGCGCTTTGACGACGATGCGCAACTCGGGAGGTGATTTGCGCATAGCCAATCCTTCCCCGAAAATTGAAGAACTGATGTCGATGACTCAACTCGACTCCGTTTTTCAGAATTTCAACTCAACCGAAGAGGCCGTCAGCTCTTTTGAAGCCCAGGCCTGATCTGCTGCAAATATAATCGAAATTTATAAACCGGAGGTGCCCGTTTGGGCACCTCTTTTTGTGTAATGCCATGCCAACTCGTGTAATTATCGGTGCCCAATGGGGAGATGAGGGAAAAGGAAAAATCGTAGACCTGCTCAGCGACTCCGCTGATGTCGTCGTTCGATATCAGGGCGGGGCCAATGCCGGTCATACGCTTAAGTTTGACGGGAACACTCACGTACTGCACCTGATCCCTTCCGGAATTTTTCATGACAACACAACCTGTGTTATTGGAAACGGGGTCGTCATTGATCCGGAAGCTCTCATGGAAGAAATGAAAATGGTTCAGGACCTGGGCGTCAACCTGAAAGATCGGCTGCTGATTAGTGAGACCGCTCATATCATCCTGCCCTTCCACAAAAAACTGGACTCCGAAAAAGAATCTCACAGTGCCGATAAAGCGATTGGCACCACCGGGCGGGGTATCGGACCGGCCTATATGCACAAAACGGCACGCCTTGGTCTGAGGATGATCGACCTGTGCTACCCGGATCAACTGGCTGAAAAGCTCAAACCGATCGCCGAATATTCGAATTGCGTCCTCAAGCATCTCTACAAAGCTCCGGAAGTCAACCCGGATGAAATCGTGGAGCAGCTTGTTGCCTACGGAAAAGAACTCAAACCTTACATCACCAATACGGTTGAGTATCTGAATCAACAGCGAATTTCGGAAACTAAGAATTTACTTTTAGAAGGAGCCCAGGGGGTAATGCTGGATCTCGATCACGGCACCTATCCGTACGTAACTTCCTCCTCTCCGACTACCGGAGGAGCGAGTACCGGTTCCGGTCTACCCGCCGCATCGTTCGATCAGATTACCGGCATCACCAAAGCCTATTGCACGCGAGTGGGCAACGGCCCCTTCCCTACCGAGCTGCACGACGAAACCGGCGACGAACTCCGCCGTGCCGGAAATGAATTTGGCGCTACTACAGGTCGTCCTCGTCGCTGCGGCTGGATCGACCTTGTTGCTTTGCGGCATGCCGTTCATGTTACCGGTATAAACGAGCTGGCCATCACCAAACTGGATGTACTGGATCAGTTCAATCCGGTCAAACTCTGTACTTCTTACCGCATTGACGGCGAAGAAACGAATGTCTTTCCACTTGATCTCAATAAACTGGAATCCGTCGAGCCGGTCTTTACCGAAATGGAAGGTTGGGATCAGTCCACTCGTGACCTGAAATCGGAAGATGATATTCCACAGCCCCTCCTGCAGTTCCTGGAATTTATAGAAGAATACCTTGGAGTACCGATTGTACTCCTTTCGACCGGTCCGGACCGCGAGGAAACCCTTCAAAGAAGTAAAACCAGCGTATAAACCTGCGGTTAAGCGGGTTGGAACCGAAGGGCTCGCAGAGTGGTTCGCAAAGGAGTGCGGGTAAATTCCATTATCTTGCAATTAAAAGGTAACTACCTTGGCGGATCATCTGAAAACTCGATACCGTATTACCGCACACGACCAGGCTGAAGCCGAAGCTCTGGCGGAGCGGATTTCGCTGGAACAAAGTGCCGAATTGCCGAAAGGTGCTTTGGAGAAATTACCTCATACAGTCCCTGTGGGTAAAATCCGGGGTATCCATCCGGATGATGCGGGCTATTTTATTTTAGAGATGGATTGGCCGGCAGCTTTGTTCGGTCAGGATCGCCTGCAATTACTGAATGTGTTGTTTGGAAATATTTCTCTGCTACCGGGAATCCGTCTGGAATTCGTGGAATGGTCGTCCGCTGCCGGGCTCTTTCCCGGCCCTGCACAGGGTATTTCCGGCATCCGGCAGCAATTGAATATTTATGATCGACCGTTGAGTTGCGCCGCGTTAAAACCAATCGGTCTCACTGCTGATGAGCTCGCCGATCGGGTGCGGCAGTTTGCCCGCGGCGGGTTTGATATCATCAAAGATGATCACGGACTGGCCGACCAGCCAAGCGCCCCGTTTTCCGAACGGTTTGAAAAATGCAGTCTGGCGGCAGCTGAGGCAGAGCAGCTACGCGGCCGGCCGGTTATTTATGCGCCTAATGTAACGGCATCCCCCGAAACTCTGCCGAAACGGCTGGAACTTTGCCGTAAAGCAGGTCTTCGGATGGTGATGATCTCCCCCCACCTCACCGGTCCGGATAGTTTATCCCTGCCGGGCCGATACGGGCTCGGTGTCATGGCTCACCCCGCCTTTTCGGGAACTATGGTATTAAAGCGGAATAGCGGTCTTGCTCCTCACGTGTTGTATGGAGAAGTCTGGCGGGCCCTGGGCGCAGATGGGGTAATCTACCCGAATGCGGGCGGACGGTTTGTTCTTAGTCCGGATGATTGTAAAGCCATCAACCAATCCGCGCGAAACCCGGATTTGCCATGGAACCCATCCTGGCCGGTTCCGGGCGGCGGCATGCAACGAGATACGATACACGAGTGGACTGCCCGTTACGGAAAAGATACGATATTTCTGATCGGCGGATCGCTCTATGAAGCCCCCGAAGGCATCGAACAGGCCTCGGCAAAGTTTACCGAAGCACTTCATCAAACCTGACTATAATGGGATCATCCCGAAAATCTAAAGTCATACTCTGTTCGGATTATACTTTTCCCGGTATAGAGCAGAAGAAGTATAAAGAAGAGTCCGGACACTTTAAGGCCGTAAGCCGCTTTGCATTACTCGGCAGCGGAGAGGGCGAAGAAGCCCTGAACTTCCACACCCGCTACTTTGAAATAGAACCCGGTGGATACTCTTCTCTCGAACATCACCGGCACCCGCACACCGTAGTGGTAATCCGCGGCAAAGGCAGTGTAATTCTCGATGAGGAAGTCGCTGAACTGAATTTGCATGATGTTGTTTATGTGGCCCCCGGAACTATCCATCAGTTTCAAGCCGACCGCGATGATTATCTCGGATTTATCTGCGTGGTAGACCGCTACCGGGATCGCCCCGAAATTCCTTCGGATGAAGAGCTATCCCACCGGCTCGGAACCACTAAAGCCCACAAAAAGCTGAAAAAATGACGACAAGCACTTGCAACAGGGTAGGCTTAGTTTGTATATTTGTAATCTCTGCTACAGAAAGCATATTTGAAATAATTACGGTGGTGGAGACGTTCTTTAAACGGTTTTAGAAAATGCGAGAATAGCTCAGCTGGTAGTCCGCCAGCCGGCGGATGCCATGCAGAAGGTCGTTATCGCATTTTTTTAAAAATATATTTGCGAGAATAGCTCAGCTGGTAGAGCATCTGCTTGCCATGCAGAAGGTCGCGGGTTCGAGTCCCGTTTCTCGCTCAGTGAGCCTCACATCGCTATCTTCGGTGTGAGGCTTTTTTTATTTGTGGGATCTGTGCCTCAACAAGCCAGCCTTTATCGGGGGTACCTTTTCATGTAATCCGCTTTGATTTTTTAGCGTAGTAGTTGTTTGGTAACCCGTGTTCGGTTCTAACGTTGGGTAGAACTAAAAGAGTTGCAAAAAGTAAGTTCGCTTCAAATACCTGTACAGATTCAATTATCCTGATACTTAATAAGAGAAGAACAAGCTTTGGTCGTCAGAAGTACAACAAAACTGCCAATACGGAATTCTATCTCCTCACCTCTCAGATTTTGGTTTGATTACCCAAAGTTTTCCACACAGCACCCATCCATTTCCGTTGACTTCAGTCAACGGGTAAACGGCGCCCCTACCGACCACAAAAACGGGGCTTTAGCCCCGTACAGGTAGTTTGACATATGTTAAAAACTCTTCCATGTAGGAATACCTCGGTTTGAGAAGAAGGATAGCTGGAGTTGTGGAACGGGGGAAGTAGCGGGGCTAAAGCCCCGCGTTTATCTGAGGGGGAGGCACGTATCCGTTGACTGAAGTCAACGGAAATGGATGAGTGCGAAGCTGTTAACTGACAACAGAATTAGGTTGTCAATCCCTGAATCAGCTAACATACAGCGTTGCGATACCTATATTGCATTTAACCGATACTTATCGGTAGCTTGATTTATTTTTCTTACCAGCAACCAGCAACAGACATATCAAGTGCCCATGAGAACAGCTCAGTTGGTAGTGAGGCTGTCTAAAATGTAATTTTTGAAATTGGCAAACATGTCTTTTTAGACAGCCTCATGCCATGCAGAAGGTCGCGGGTTCTTCCACGGCTCCACAGGAGTCCCTTTGGGAGAATTCCTTTGGAAGAGTCCCGTTTCTCGCTCATTGAGCCTCACATCGGTATTCCCGGTGTTAGGCTTTTTTGTTTCAACTCTGTTATCTTTGCTGCAACTTATCACTCACTTTTAAATACGGTTTATGTTTCTGGACATCCTTCTGTTTGTCTTCATCTTCCTGGTCGGCTCCATTGGATCTACCAAATTACTTGAACTGTACGGCTATAGCATCCCACGCAACATCAAAAGCCGGGAAGACTGGATAGTTTTCGGAATGAAACTGGTTTTGTTTGCCCTGCTGGTGGTTGTGCAATTTATCATTTTACTGCTGATCGGCTACACGCCCGGCGGCGGTTAAATACGCTTTGGGGTCATTCACAGTTATTTTGAACAGGTTCCTATTCCGCTGGAAAATATTTGCTGAATCACACTTTTAACCGAAATTATTTAATTCCACTTATTACTTATGAAACCACATGTGGACTCTTTAGACAAAATCATTGTTATCGGAGACCGGCTCCTGCTTAAACCGAGGGCCAAGCCCGATCAAACCGAAGCGGGGTTGTATCTACCGCCGGGCTATCACGACAAAGAAAAGATACAGAGTGCCTATGTGGTGAAGGTGGGTCCGGGTTATGCGGTTGGCTCCGAAGAAGATGATGAACCCTGGAAAGCCGGATCAGACGGAGCCCGCTACATTCCGCTACAGGCCAAACCGGGAGATTTGGCAATCTACCTGCAGAATAAATCCCACGAAATCGAATTTCAGCAGGAAAAATATATCGTCGTGCCCCATCACGCGGTTTTATTGCTGATCCGTGAAGAGGAGCTATAGTTTTTGGGAATTGGATAATTAGTGTCTGTAAGAAAACGCCAATATCTGCGTTCCGCTCGTCCCAAAAATGCTCATGTACTCTTGTACACTGCGCTTTTTGGGAGCATCGCGCGCCTTGATCTTGGCGTTTTCTTAAGACACTACCACTTTTCTTACAGGCACTAATTAAGGTAATTGTGGGAATTTGGGTAATTAAGACTTATGGCAATGGTATAACCCGATAAACAGATTTTGTGATTCAACTCGGAACTTTTCGGATTTTCTTACAAGGTTCACAAGGTTCACTTTGTTACTTTGTCACTCTGTCACTTTGTTACTTTGTCACTCCTCTAAACTCAGAAAACATTCAACCAAACCAATTGCCGCATGCGCCCACTCCTACTGGTAGCCTTTCTAATTATCTATGGATGTGATGTTGATACACAAGCCGATTCTCCCGAATCCTCTGCCTCCGGTTTCGATACCGGTTATGAGCAGGTTGATCATATCGTAATCACCGGTGGGAAGCTGTTCACCGGCACCGATAATGAGTTGAGGCAAAACCGGGGAGTATGGGTCAGCAATGGCCGTATCATGACTGTTGACCAATCGATTCCGGACTCCATCGAGGCAAAAGCGAAAGTCATTGAACTGGCTGATGACCAAACTCTTATGCCGGGTATGATTGATCTGCACGCCCATTACAACATGGATTTGATCGGAGAAGGCCGGGTGGATGAGACGACCTATAATCCGGTGATATTTCTGGCCAACGGGGTTACGACTACCTTTCCGGCGGGTGAATACAATCCGAATCGCATGATGGAAGCGCGGAAAAGCATCAACCGCGGAGAACATGTTGGCCCGCGAATCCTGAACAGCGGACCCTATATCGGCCGTGAAAACCGGGATCATCCCGAGGCCAATGCCGATAAAGTGACCGAGATCGTCGACCGCTGGGCGGAAAAAGGAGCCCGCGGCTTTAAGGCCAAAGGCGCCAATCCGGAGCAGCTTGAAGCACTGATCAAAGCGGCGCACCGGCACGGGCTTACGGTAACCGGTCATTTGGATTCGGGCCGGGGGCACTCTACCAACTCGGTAGATGCCATCAAAATGGGGATCGACCGGGTTGAACATATTCTGGGCGGCTATGTACTGGATCGCGAGCAGGCGGCCTATCCTGTGTGGAACGAAGTGGATACCACCGATGCCGACTTCCGCAAAATCGTTGACCTGTTCCTGGATCACGAGGTCTATTTTGATGCCACCCTCACCGCGCCGGTTTACTTCACGGAACTGGAAGAAGGCTTCGACTATTGGGTGGATGAGCGGCAGTTTTTCACCGAACACATTCGGGAGCGGGTAGATCCGGACGCCCGTGAGCGCAGTGATCTGATGTCCGGGCTGTACGATGCCATGCTGCGAACGACCAAAGCGTTTTATGATGCCGGAGGCGGCCACCTCATCACGCTCGGGACCGACGCTCCCAGCCGCGGAGAGTTCTTGCCCGGGTTCGGCGCCCACCGGGAGCTGCACACCTTCGTCCTGGCCGGCATTCCGGAAGCTTCCGCCCTGAAAATCGCCACCGTCAACGGGGCGCGCGCTATAGGCAAAGACGACCGGCTCGGCACCCTGGAAACCGGAAAACTTGCCGATATGATGGTCATCAACGGCAACCCTCTGGAAGATATCACCAACACCCGCAATGTTGAACTCGTAATCAAAGACGGGCAGCTCTACGATCCCGATCGGCTGCTGGAACAGGTGGAAGGCAGGATTGGTCCGGCAAATGAAGCAGAGTACGAAGAGTGGAGCTGGTAAGCAAAACACACCTGCCAGGTCCGTAGACCTGGCAGGTCCCTATCGACTGATCAGGTTGTTCGAGCTTTTGGGAATCTACCTCCAGGATCCGTTTCTCCTCACTCTGTTAGATAATTGTGCCTATATTCAAACATATAAAGTCCTCCGCCGGCTGTGTATGTTGCACAACTATCAAATATTTACTCAACTTTTGTAGCAGGATTTATCTCCGCGCGACGAAGTCGCGCTGTTTTCCCCCCACGTGCTGTCATCTCGACTGGAGGCGAGGCTTAGATAAAACCCCTTGACTCGGTGTATATCGAGCCGTAACGGAGAGATCTGTTAAAACAAGCAACTACCTCTCCACAAGGCTTCTACCAAATGCAGTAAAAAAACAGCAGTTTATGGCTGTGTAGTTGCTCATTTGGAGGCAGATCCCTCCACTCCGGTTCGATAAACATCGAAAATAGTAATCACAAGATAGCCTCACCTCCGGTCGTGCCACAGGCATTCCCGTGGAAGGATGACATGGTTGCTGGGGGGAGATAGCGCGGCTTCGCCGCGCGAAAAAAGTCTTCATTGTGTTTCATTTTCCTGGGAAAACAAAATTTTAAGTAAGAGTTGTGCAACA
>SLQI01000453.1 GCA_007131535.1 Balneolales bacterium
CTACAGTGCCACCCGGAAAGATGCCCTGGTTCTTTGGGAGGCTCAGTTCGGCGATTTTAATAACGGTGCCCAGGTAATCATAGACCAGTATATATCGGCATGCGAGGCCAAATGGGGGCAAACCTCCGGAGTGGTCATGTTATTACCACACGGATTCGAAGGTCAGGGACCGGAACATTCTTCAGCTCGGCTGGAGCGGTTTCTGCAACTTTGCGCCGAAGACAATATCCAGGTTGCAAATTGTACTACCCCCGCACAATACTACCACCTGCTGCGGAGACAGGCTCTTCAGAAGAAACACAAGCCACTAATCGTGATGACTCCCAAAAGCCTGTTGCGACATCCCAAAGTGGTTTCTTCGACCGATGAACTGGCTGATGGCCGGTTCCACGAATTCCTGCCCGACTACGATGCCGGCAAACCTAAAGATATCAAACGCATACTGATGTGTTCCGGCAAAGTGTATTATGACCTGCTGGATTATAAAGAATCCAACAACATAACCGATACGGCCATTTGCCGGGTCGAGCAGCTCTATCCGTTCCCGAATAAAGACATCAAAAAGTTTTTGGAGGATTATAAATCCGTCAAAAATATCATCTGGGTCCAGGAAGAGCCCAAGAACATGGGCAGCTGGTACTTCGTCAATACCCGCTTTAAGTACCTGTTACAGAGCGGGCAAAAGCTGCATTACATAGGTCGCAATGCGGCGGCCGCACCAGCGACCGGTTCTGCCAAACTGCATACAGCGGAACAAGAGAAGCTGGTAAGTGACGCTTTTACGAAATAATTATCAGCAATTGAATTAATGTGTGAAATCCCTTCGTCACCCGACGGAGGGATTTTTTTATGAAGAAACCTGATTAGTTTTACCGGATTGCCGTTTCTTTTTGTGCATGTTTAAAAATTGCTTCACTTCTCTGTCCGTCAGTCCCGGGAAGTGAACGTAAGCCTGTGATACCGCATAGAAAAACTCAGGCAGCTCAGTTATTACTACATCGTCGGCCACGCTTTTCAGTTTGCGTTGCATTTCAAACGGGGCAACAGGTGCTGCTGCGATAATACGGCCGGCTTTCATTTTACGGCAAGAATCAATGGCGGCCATAATGGTTCCCCCGGTGGCGATGCCGTCATCCACTAAAATTACAGTCCGATCCTGCAGATCCGGTAATGGCTCCCCATCCCGGTATTCCTGTATTCTGCGCGCCAACTCCACTTCTTCCTTTCTTATAGTTCGGTTGATCTCATCCTTCGTCAGCGGAATGCGAATCCTTGGGTCCAAATACAAACTTTTCCCTTCAGAAATCGCGCCGAAAGCCAGTTCCGGCTGAGCCATATAGCCAAGCTTTCGGCTCACAATAACGGCAAGTTCACAATCCAAATGTTCTGCTACATAGTAACCGGTCTCCACACCACCTCTCGGAATGGCCAACACTATGGGGTTTTTTAATGGATACTGCTCCAGTGCTCTTGCCAGGAAGCCTGCCCCCTCCTGTCTGTTCTTATATGTCTTATTCATAGATACATATATATATTTTATTCACTAAATAGCATCATGCCATTGGGTTACATCATCAACACAGGCGGCTTATAAGTCTTCGAATTTGATTTCTGCCGATCAGGGGTTTCTTCGGTGTTATCTCCCGGAAGCATGTTGTTTTATAAAGTTAAGATCATCGGTTTCGATGACCGGCTTCTTCAAATTATCAAATCTCTGTACCCTGTTTTGTCACTAATCATTCACAGCTTTTGTAGAATTTTTTTGATATTTACCGCTTCAGACTGAAAAGTTTTTCCGGTGTAACTATTTCGAATAAAAACCGGTATACCTTTTACGTTTGAGCTATATACCCTCACGGAGTTTGCCACTCTGTACGGAACTCACCCAATACACAGTAATTTTAAATTAAGGGTTGATCTAACCAGAAATTCCCGGACAGGATCACGACCGGAAGGATTGAGAATATGAAATCACAGATTGTAGTTATTACCGGAGCCAATTCCGGAATCGGTAAAGCGGCGGCGTTTCAATTTGCGAGAGAGGGAAACACCGTTATTATGGCTTGCCGCGATATCCCCAAAAGCCAACCCGTAAAAGATGAAATTATCCGACGGACCGGAAACAGCCGGGTTGAGTTAATGGAGCTGAATGTTTCATCCTTCGGATCCATCCGGTCATTTTGTTCTGCGTTTACGGCTCGCTACCCCCACCTGGATATTTTGATCAACAACGCGGGGTACTTTAATCATGGCGCGCCCTACACCCTAAGCGAGGATCAACTTGAGATCACCTTTGCTACCAATGTTTTTGGCCCGTTCCTGTTAACCCAACTTTTACGTGATCATCTGAACAAGTCGGAAGATCCGGTTATACTGAATGCCGGCAGCAACATCATCAAGCACTTTTTCGACCCGTCTCTGAAGATCAACTTTGATATTTTGCAGGGTAATCATCCCGAACCTGAAAATTATAAAGTGTACCATAGCTACCGGGATTCTAAGATGGCTTTGCTGATGCTTACCTTCAAGATGGCCGATGAGTTCAGAAAAGACGGCATACGTGTCAATTCGCTGCAGATAAACGGTGCCACTATGTCAAAAGAAACTCTTAACAAGCTAACACCCGGTTACCGGTTGATTGCCCGAATACAGAATCTGTTTTTCCGGTCACCGGCATATACAGCTAACCTTTACTACCAAATCTGCACATCTGAATCTTTTAAACACCTCACCGGCAAACAGTTTAATCATAAACCGGAGGTAATGCAGCCATCCGTTGAAGGTGCCGGGTTGATGGAATCCTGGAAACAAGTTGCCGGAGCGTCAAAATATCCGGTGTATGCTGATCATAAGGAAACCCAGGAACAACTATGGCAACTGTGCAGGGATCTGACTCAACATTTTTTTCAATCTGCCGAACCTGCGGAATAATTATTGACCTGACCGGTAATCAGACCGGTATTTTTCAACTACTAACATGCTATCATCAATACTCCTGGGCGTTTTCGGTTTCCTGGCTGCCGGCATTACCGTTCAGCCGGGTTCACTCCAAAACCAAATCGAAGATCTGAGATCAAAGCATAACATCCCCGGTGCCGTAGTGATTTGGGTACAGGCGGATTCTACCTTGCTGTTTCATAGTTACGGAGCTGCCGATTTGGAGAC
>SLQI01000280.1 GCA_007131535.1 Balneolales bacterium
AGTGGTTAAGCTGAGTGAAGCGCTGCAGCTCAGAAAAGCGGGAATTACCAAACCCGTTGTTTTATTGGCCTTGTGTACCGGTGAAGAACTGGAAGAAGCGGTCAGGCAGGAAATCACTCCGATGGTATATACCCCTGTCGGGGATCAGCTTGAGCGGTTAGCGCGTAAATATGACAAACAGATATCCGTTGAGGTAAAGCTGGATACCGGATTGGGCCGCATTGGAGTTCGGGAAGATGAAGCTTTGGAGTTCTGTCGCGATCTCGCCGGCAGGGAGGGGGTGCAAATCCGTGGAACCATGATCACCTTTACCGAAGCCCGGGATTTTGATAAAGAGCAAATCAGGCGTTATTCGGATTTGGTCAAAAATATTAATGATGAAGGCATAGAAACCGGCCGGATGCATGCGGCGTCAACCACACCTATTTTCAGACACCCGGATGCGCATTTTGATATGGTGAGGCCGGGTATCGGTTTATATGGGGTTTACCCTCAGCCGGAACAACAGAAAGAGAAGGGGCTTATGGAGCTGCGACCGGCGTTCAGTTTAAAATGCCGGGTGATCTATGTAAAACAACTCCGGAAAGGAGAGACGGCGGGCTACGGTCAGGCTTTCGAAGCGGAGAGGGACACCTGGCTGGCCACACTTCCCATGGGGCATGCGGACGGATGGCAGCGCTCGGCTGCCGGATGTGCCAAAATCCGAATCAGAGACCAACTCTATCCGGTAGTTGCCTCGGTATCAGCAAGTCATACCCTGGTGGACCTCGGCCCGCAAACCGATGTAGAAATCGGCGACGAAGCAGCCATCTTCGATGCCAATGAGGGCAGCCGCCCGGATGATATTACCAAAGCGTGCGGAACATCAGCGTATGATGTAACCATGCATTTAAGCCCTGCCATTCCGCGATATATTATGGAGTAGACACATCAGGGTTTAAAAAAATAGTCCGTTGTTTTTTGCGGAGTGACTTCTCGCAATTAGTGAGGAAGGGCTTAATGCTTGGCGTAGCGAAGAAATTCATATTAAGCACTTGCATTTATGATTTGTAACCCCGTTATTACACATATAATGCACACATGAGTAATTACTGTTATGGATCATAAACAGCTTACACGCAAGCAAAAGGAGTTTTTCGACTATATCACCACGTTCAAACAAGAACACGGGATATGGCCTACCTATAGCGAAATTGCCGATCAATTCGGGTTTCGCTCTCCAAACAGTGTAACCCAGAATCTGCAGGCACTGTTGAAAAAGGGGTATTTGTATAAAACCGAAGAGGATGAATATGAGATCAACCCGGAGTATGACCCCTCGGCGTCAAATATCCACCAGATGCCTTCGGAGGGAATACCGGTACGCGGGGTGATTGCTGCCGGTTTTCTCCAGGAAGCTGTGGATGCAAATCTCGGTCACATTACCATGGAGCACATATTTCCCGGCCTGCACAAAATGTTTGCCCTGCGGGTAACGGGATCCAGCATGAAAGATGCCGATATTCAAAGCGGGGATTTCGTACTGCTGATGGATGATGATATCAAAGATGGAGATATCGGAGCGGTGATGTATAACGGGGAAACCTCGCTCAAAAGGATCTACTACACCAGCAATGGATTACGTCTTGAGCCTGCCAATGAAGAGTATGACGATATTGTCATCGAACCGGATATCTTTGAAGAAGTTCGGGTGATCGGCAAGTACGTGGGCCATGTGAACCGGACCGGAATGTATCGCCATGGCGTGAATTAACCCATCGGCTGACCGATCGAACTCAACGACTACTTTACCACAGGCACAGCATTTTACACTACTAAAAAAGCTGCCACGACCACTTCGGTCTGCCGGATTGCAGCTATAGTTTTGAGATTTGAAGCCGAAGGCACCCAGCCGTCAGTCCGGACGGAGGTGATACGGTTTTTTAGAGTGATGGATACCTGGTAAGCGGGGTGAACAGAGCATCCAAGACTCACCGGGCAGACGGGGATCTCCGGCTGACCGATCGAACTCAACGACTACTTTACTACAGGCATAACATTTCACACAACTAAAAAAAGCTGCCACGACCACTTCGGTCTGCCGGATTGCAGCCATGGTATTGAGCTTAGGAGCCGAAGGCACCCACCCGTCAGCCCGGATAGAGGAGATACGGTTTTTTGGAGAGATGGATACTTGATTAGCGGGGTGAGAAGAGCATCCAAGACTCACCGGGCAGACGGGGATTTGATAAAAAAGCCTTCCGGGTATTTCCGGAAGGCTTTCATGTGAGAGGTAATAAACACAGGCAATACTCTTATCCGGTCTGGGCCTTGACTTCTTTAGGTACTCCTTTTTCAGCAATAGTACCGAAGCCGGATACAGCCAGCAGAATTCCGGTGATTAAAGCATTCCACAGAAAAGCTTCACCAATTCTCATTTCCGGCATAAAAGCGGAAATAACGAGCCACAGACCTACAATCATGCTAACCCATGATTGCCATTGCAGTTTTTCAATCATATTGTAACCGGCAATTCCTACTACCAGTCCGATAATCAGATTGTGCCACATTACAGTAGCTGAAGCAAAAGTCAGAAATGCGGCCACAATCATCCAAATACCAAGTATACCTACAACCCATGCTAAATTTCTCATAGCCTTCCTCTTATATAGTTTTTAATGGTCGTTTGTTACAAGCTCTTGTTGTTACCGGGTTTTTCAACACTCATCGCAGGTTTTAATTTAAGTTACCCGGGATGAGAGCCCGTTTACTTAAATAATTTTTCAAGCTTTGAAATTAAGCTACATTTCACCTTCCGATATGCATGGAAGGTAAAGTCAGGAGTCATTTTTTTAACTAATTTTAAGGGTGAATAGTTCCATTATCAGACTTTGAGGTCCAATATTTTTTTATTGGAAAAATCCTTTTTTGACGGAGGGATGGAGGTCTGGCAAGTGGGGTGTACAGAGCATTTGGGCTCACCTGGTAGCCGGGAATCTCCGGCTGACCGATCAAATCCAACGACTACTTTACCACAGGCATAACATTTCACACAACTAAAAAAGCAGCCACGACCGCTTCGGTCTGCCGGATTGTAGTTATTGCAGCTATGGTTTAGAGCTTTGGTGCCGATGGTGCCTACCCGTCAGCCCGGACTG
>SLQI01000477.1 GCA_007131535.1 Balneolales bacterium
CAGCACCATGTTCTCCGAAGTCAAATGAAAAAGTTTCCCATTCTTCAGTTCTTTCCTGCGGATCCATGGATTCGATTTCGATATCATCCGTTTCACCACCTTCAACTTTGAATCGAACCGGGCTTTCCCGGGGTTTCCACAATTGAAAATGTACGTATTTCTTATCAGTGAGATCAACACCGCCGGGGATATCACTCCAGAAGCCGGCCCATGGGTCGCCGTCTTCAGCCCGGGTAAATTTCAGCACATTGTCAGAGCTGTTTTGATCATCCGGAGCCGGGTTTTCGACTACCTCAAATGCGGACTCATCATCCAGGCTTCCATTTGCCATAGTAGTTATCGGGATGTATTCAAATCCTTCAAAATCTTCAATCACCTCAACATTCTGGGCGATTGCACTGTTGTAAAAAAACATGCTTAACAGTAAGCATAGGGATAGTGACTTAATTCGCATAATTGTTCCCTTTTGGTTTAGTGGGTACATTAGCTTAATTGAGGAGAGATTATATAGCACGGAAGTTAATATCATCGTGCCATACCACTCCTTCGTATTGATTTATAACATCTGATCGTACATGATCAGGCTTTTCAGTTTTACCATTAATAAAGTCGCGGTAGAAGTAACCGCTGTTTTTAATGGTTCGCTTTTGGGTATCAAAATCTACATGTATTAGTCCGAATCGCTTATTCAGTGCAAATGTCCATTCAAAATTATCTAAAAGTGACCACGCATAATATCCTTTAAGTGGGATCCCGTTCGAAATAGCCATACTGCATTGTTCCAGGTGGCGGTACATATAATCAATCCGACGGTTGTCGGTTACTTCTCCACTGTTAGAAGGTTCATAAGTGTAGGCGCAACCGTTTTCAGTTATGTAGATTTCAGTATGATACCTGTTATAGATCCACTCGAGTGCTTTAAATAGACCTCTTGGATAAACCTCCCACTTCATATCGGTTAATGGGGGCCGGGGCGGTGCTGACCGAGCCTGTAAAAAAGCATGCGGATCATACCTTACCCGGAAAAATGTATAATAGTTAACTCCGATGAAATCTATAGGTTCCTGAAGTATTCGTAGTTCTTCAGAGTTCCACTTAGGTGTATGCTTGCCAAAAACCTGGCTGGCGATTTCCGGTATATCACCCTTATGCCAGGCATCTAAAAACAGTTTGTTATGATAGTCGTGAATGCGTTGGCAAGCTTCAACATCTTCACGGGAATCGGTTTCCGGGGTAAAAGGTGAGATGTTACAGCTTATACCAATTTCGGAGCAATTGTTATAAGAACGAAGAATCCGGACAGCCTCACTATGCGCCATCAAAATATTTTTATAGGAAGAGGCTGCGTGTTTTAAATCTTTATAACCAGGAGCATGTATACCCTTGATCATCCCAAGGTGGAGAAAAACCCACGGTTCATTTATAGTGATCCAGGCCGGCACTCGATCGGCAAGACGGTCGGCAACTGTTTCCACAAAATGAAGATACCATTCAATGCTCTCCGGATTCGCCCAGCCTCCCTGGTCTTCAAGGTGTTGAGGTAAATCCCAATGAAAGAGGGTTAACATGGGAGAAATGTTGAAACGGTGCAATTCATCTACAAGATGATCATAAAAATCGAGCCCTTTACTATTCGGGAGCTGATCTTTATCCGGAATGATGCGAGGCCAGGATACCGAAAAACGATACGAATTCAGGCTTAATTCATGGATAAGTTGCACATCGTTTTTCCAATTGATGTAATGTTTACATCCTTTGTGGTTCAAAACTTCTGATGGTATACCAAGATTATTTACAGAAAAGTTATACCAGTTACTTGGGGCAGCACCATCAATAAGATAACTACCTTCAATCTGGAAGCTCGATGTGGCCGCCCCGTAAATAAAATTATCCGGGAATGAAAGTGACATTAAGCTAACTTTTGCATTGAAATCATTTTTTTCCAGGCGACCCTATATCATAAATCAGGATTATAAACCCCGGTTACTCTAAATTCCTGCATAGATTGCAAAGTTAATCATCATCCTTACCTGCAAACAAAGTTGTGAGAATAAATGCAAAAAAACAAATTAATTTGCATTAAAGACCAGGGAATATTTGTAAAACTAAACTTGTGTGTACTCAAGTTATGGTTTGATGTTTATGGAAAGCAATACTCTTGAGAATGCAAAAATTGCATTTGCTAAAGCAAGATCATGTTAGTTTAACCAATTACTAAGTAGTGCTTGTAAGAAAACAGGTAGTATCTGAAAAAAATGCCAATATCTGGTGCAGTATATTCGGTAATTCAGGAATTCAGGTAATTGGGTTTAAAGCAACTCATGGAGCCAAATGCCCAATTTTTCTTAATCTACTTATTTACCTTAATTACCACCTGTTGTTTCCAAATGGCATCATGAGTTTCTTACAGACACTAAGTAGAGTATAAGAGCCTCCAAAACTTGGTACTTTTTATCAGCGTAGGTGTGTATTGATATAGATGTGAGTGGGGAAGCGAAAAGTGAAGAACAGGTATTTACAGAAACATTTGGAACCTTCTAAAGTACCTCTTAATATGCATTTTGGTATTCAGCAAAACTAAACATCTGCCATTTCACATTATGAATTTTTCAGCATCGGAATCCAAAGAAGTCGTTTTTCAGAAAGTACATAAATTTATTGAACAAGAAGGCTTTAACATCGTTTCATTCGACGATCAGCGCCCATGGGGCGGGTTCTTTGTGATTGATGAGTCTGAAGCGCTGGAATTTATTGAGAAGTTTTTTCCGACTCTCAGCTCCGAAGATTTCAAAGGGTTTGATAAATTGAGTCCCAAAATCCTGGTAGTTGCTCCCGGCAAACGGCTTTCCTGGCAGTACCATTACCGCCGCGCTGAAATTTGGAAAGTATTGGCCGGACCGGTAGGGGTGATCGTCAGTACAACGAATGAAGAATCTCCGGTAGCGGAGCTTAAAAAAGGTGATGTGATTGATCTCGAACGCGAGCAGCGCCATCGCCTTGTCGGACTTGACAGCTGGGGAGTGATGGCAGAAATCTGGAAGCATACCGATCCGAACAATCCCTCAGATGAAGATGATATCGTCCGTGTGCAGGATGATTTCGGGAGATGAAATTTCTTCGTTTATAAAAAC
>SLQI01000272.1 GCA_007131535.1 Balneolales bacterium
TGTTTGTACTCGCGCCGCACAATCGCCTTACAGGAACCGATCCGAACACCTGGTCGGCGGTGATCCGACTTCAGTATGGCGAAACTTCGGTGTTGCTCACCGGTGATGCAACCCGCCAGACCGAAGAATATCTGGTGAATGATTACGGCTCATTTCTGGATGTCGACCTGCTCAAAGTCGGGCATCACGGCAGCAGTACAAGTTCTACATCTGAGTTTTTGGAGAAGGTAAGGCCCGAAAAATCGGTGGCCTCACTGGCTCTTGAAAGCCGTTTTGGTCATCCGCATCATCAGGCGGCATGGAATCTGGTGGAGAGCGGAACCCGGCTAAGATATACAAGCTTGCAGGGGGCGGTCCGTTATGTCAGCTGTGGCAGGGAATTACGCTACGATAGCTGGCAGGAATAGTTTTTTATGCACGAATACGTTATTTGATCGTTTACATGCTGTGAATGATTTTGTAGAATTACAGATGATAGAAATCAATACTACGGCTATTTTAACCGCCTGCAGGGTTATATGAGCATAATCAGGTTTAAATGTAAGTTTCTGCCTCAAGAGGTTACGGTTTGATGATTGGTGTTATACAACACATATTCTATTTTGCATTTCTGTTTCTGCTGTTTGGAATTATGCAGTGGTATACGGGGCGGTTTTTTGTGCGATGGGTGCGGCGCTCAATTGAGGAACCCCGGCAGATGAGCTGGCTGCGGGGCGGGTTGATCTTCATGATATTTGCCAACCTGATTTTCAGCTTCCGCTTCCTTACAACCGAATTCGGGTTTTACGATAATCTGTTTATACAGTCTCTGATTATCTACCCCGGCGGGGTGTTTTTTGCCGGTATCTCGCTTGCATTTGCTGCTTTGGTAATTACGGACACCGTCCGATACAGTATAAAAGGGGGGCATTGGCTGGTACGTAAGTTCAGAGACCATCAACAGGAAAAACAGGTTCAGACGGCTTATGATCCGGGCCGGCGGAAGTTTTTGAAAACCGCAGGTACTATAGCTGCGGCTTCCCCTTTTATCGTTACGATGAGCTCATCTGCGGCAACCTCCAGAGATTACAACATTACCCGCCCGGAGCTTTTCTTCCCCGATCTGCCCACAGGTTTGGACGGATTAAAAGTTGTTCAGATCAGCGATTTGCATTCCGGCATTTATATGACCGAGCGGCAGATCAGAGAAATCTTTGAGATCAGCAACTCTTTATACCCGGATATCGTCACCCTTACCGGGGATCTGGTAGATACTTCCACCTCAGAGATTTCCGGTATTTATAACACCCTTCCGATGCTAAAATCCGAGTATGGGGTATTCGGTTGCCTTGGGAATCACGATCATTATGCGTCGGGTTCAGCCGTTTCCTCGGCGGTTCGGCAGCGTGGAATTCCCATGCTGAATAACAGCAACCAGACGCTCAGGATAAACGGCGAGCCCCTGGATATGGTCGGTGTTGATGATGCCGGGAGCGGATCACGGAACTTTGCGCGGCTCGATCGGGCATTGGATGGCACAGACCCCGATCACTTCAAACTCATGCTCTCCCATCGCCCCGATGTATTCAACTTTAAGGGAATCGAACAGGTTGATCTCACCCTGGCCGGCCACACCCATGGCGGACAGATTGGTGGTCGGTTATTAGGTATTCCGATTTACCCGGTACAGCTGTTTCACGATTACATTAAGGGGCTGTTCAAACGCGGCAATCAGAAGCTGTATGTAAATGTCGGGGTTGGCATGGTAGGCATTCCTATCCGAATTGTTCGCCCTGAGATTACATTAATCACTCTGCGAAAAGGCTCTCCGGCTCAGGATGTGGCCGGTGTGGGCGGATGATACAGGTCCGCTAACTAAAGCAGGATCGCTCAGGAGGATGCTATTTCCTCTGGTTTGAATTGTCTCAGAGCTTTTTCGGCGATTTCTTCACCCAGCTTTAAACAGGAAGTGGCTGCAGGACTCGGCGCATGGAGTACGTGAAGCTGTCTGCCGGTGGTGATAAATTTAAAGTCATCTACCAGCCCCCCTTCCTGATCTACGGCTGTAGCTCTGATGCCAGGCTTTGCAGCAGCCAAGTCCGATTTCTGAATATCCGGAATCAGGGTTTGAACCGCTTTGGTGAAGTGTTTTTTCGAGTACGATCGTCTGACCTCTTCCCATCCTGTACGCCAGTGCCGGCCGGCCATTTTGCGAAAACCTTTGTAGGTTACGGCATCCCACACATCCGATATTTTGATCCCCCAGCGGGAGTATGATTCCCGCGCAAGTGCCCATACGGCGTTGGGTCCGCACTCGACTTCCCCATGGATGGTTTTGGTGCAGTGAACTCCGAGAAAGGGGAAGTTTGCATCCGGCAGCGGGTAAATTAACCCATTTACCAAAGAGCGGGCATCCCCGCGTAGTTTGTAGTATTCGCCGCGGAACGGTATGATCTTGATGGAGGGCTTATGCCCGGCAAGACGGGCAACCCGGTCGGCCTGCAGCCCCGCACAATTGATGAGCGCCCCGCTTGTGAGATTGGTAGTTGTCGTGGAAATGTCAAAATTGCCCTCTTCCTCACGGATAGCTATCACCTCTTCATTGAGCTTAAGGCGGCCACCGTCCTGTTGTATCAATTCGGCCAGTTTGCGGCAAACTTCGGTGAAATCCACTATCCCGGCGGACTCAACTTTTACAGCCGCAATCCCCCGGCAATTAGGCTCAATTTGCTGAAGCTGCTCATCGTCGATAATCTGCAGGCCTTCGATTCGATTTTCCAGTCCCCGCTCATACAACTCCTTAAGGGCCTGGATTTGGGATTTTTCGGTTGCTACAATCACTTTGCCGCACATATCAAAGGGCAGGTTGTGTTTGGTGCAGAACTCGATCAGGCGCTGCTTCCCTTCGCGGCAGAACTGAGCTTTTTTACTGCCCGGCTTGTAATAGATCCCCGAGTGGATCACCCCGGAATTATGTCCGCTCTGATGTGCGCCTACATGCGATGCCTTATCCAGCACGGTAAGCCGTATGTCGGGTCGGGCAGTTTGCAGGTGTCGTGCTGTGGCCAGTCCTACGATACCGGCCCCGATAATCGTTATGTCTGTATCAGCAGAATTGATAATGAGAACTCCGAAATATGTTCTGGTTAACAGCTCAAAAACGGGAAGAAAACGTAAACAGGTACTAATTCCTTTTCAACGGCGTAAAACTAATGGTTTTCAACCGGATATCCGCCCGGATTCCGAAGGTAAATTTATTCACGTAATAGCAATAGATGTATAAGAGGCTACTGGAGATTATCCGCTCCCATCAAACAATCGGGATATTTTCCCATCTCCGTCCGGATGCAGACGCGCTTGGGGCTCAGATTGCATTAGGTTTGTGGTTGAAGGGAATGGGAAAAACCGTTTACGCATTCAATCCCGATCCATTTCCGCCGAACCTGAAATGGATGCAGCCCTATTTTCCGGTTCAGGTACCGGACCGGAAATCGGTAGCCTCCTGTGACGCCTGTATATTTGTTGACGGCAACAGCCTGGTGCGTTTCGGGGAAGAAGCCGAACGCCTGGAAGGTTCCGGCAAACCGCTACTGCTGATCGACCATCATCCCGACCCCGAAAGCCAGTTTGATCACGAAGTATCGGTACCCGGTCTGGGTTCGGCTTCCGAGTTGGTCTACGAACTAATATGTGAGGACAATCCGGCAGGTATAACCCCGGAGATTTCCAGAATGCTGTATGCCGGCATCGTAACCGATACCGGCTCCTTCCGCTTTGACTCGGTGCGTCCCAGAACGCACCATATAGCTGCTGATCTGCTTGAAGCCGGTAAGTTTGCACCCAATGAGATTCATGAGCGCATCTATGATAACAATGAGC
This sequence comes from Balneolales bacterium, assembly GCA_007131535.1. Classification (GTDB taxonomy): domain Bacteria; phylum Bacteroidota; class Rhodothermia; order Balneolales; family Natronogracilivirgulaceae; genus SLJN01. Next base: position 3,859 of record SLQI01000272.1, read on the forward strand.
TTAAACACCTTAAACTGTTGGGGTTAACCCTTAAGAATATTGAGCTGTTTTACAGCAATCAGCTTGCCACGATGAGCGTTACTCAAACGATGCTTGATGAGACCGGATGCTCTTATGAAGATCTGGAAGGCTTTGTCGCCTATCCGTTGAGTCTCAAAGAAACCAAAGCGGCATTTTTGCTATGCGAAAAGGATGGTAAGGTGAAATTGAGTTTACGATCCAAATCTGCGTTAGATGTAAACAAACTGGCCCGGAATTTTGATGGCGGCGGTCATCAAAAAGCGGCCGGCGGCTGGCATCCGGGTCCGATAGATCAGGCAGTACAGGATATTATTCAGGAAGCGGCCAAACAATTGGATTGAAAGTTTAAGGCTATGTCGGATTACAGCAGATATCATTTCCCCCGCAAGGGCAGCCTGTTTTCGGCTGCAGGTATGCTGTCTGTATTTATGGTTTTTAATGTAGGTTGTGATGGTTTTGACCAGGACAATCCCGACCCGGAAAATGCACCATCAGCTGAAACCGAAATTAGCCACCAGGGAGATTTGCATCACTCCCGAAGCAATGCCATTACCACTGCCGTTGAACGTACTTCCGGGGCAGTCGTGGGGATCAAAACGACCCAGCAGTTAGAACAGCACGGAAGTCTCGAATTTGATTTGTTTGAAGGGTTTTTCTATCAGCCGGGCGAGCCGAAAGAGTATACCACAATTGGCTCAGGCTTTATCATTTCAGAAGATGGTTATGTACTGACCAATGAGCATATAAGCACCCACGGCGCCGATGAAGTGGTTGTCTCGATGCATGATGGGCAGCTCCACTCAGCTCAGCTGATTGATGCCGACGTCCAGACCGATATCGCCTTGCTGAAAATAGATGCCGATACATCGTTCAGTTATCTGGAATTCGCCGACTCCGATTCTATAAGGATCGGGGAGTGGGCTATTGCCATCGGCAACCCGACCGGTATGTATGAGGACGGCAAGCCCACCGTGTCGGTGGGGGTGATCAGCGCTTCGAACCGGAGCTTGCGGCAAGACCCGCGCAGCAATCGTTATTATTTGGATATGATCCAGACCGACGCCACCATCAACCCTGCCAATGCCGGTGGTCCACTGGTGGATGCTACTGGTAAAGTGTTGGGGATCAATACTCTGGTGCAAACAGCGCAACGTTCTCAAATGCAGCCCGGGCTGGGTTTTGCCATTCCGAGCAATCGCATTAAGCCGTTGGTAAATGCCTTTAAGAAGGGAGGCCAGCTTGTTCACGATTTTGATCCGGGCTTTGAATCTGTTCCGGTTACCCACGAAATCGCAGAACACTATAACCTTGAGGTGGATCACGGTCTGTTGGTACTGAGTGTGAATAAAGACGGCCCGGCCTACGAGTGTGGCATTCTCCCGGGGGATGTATTGCTGAGGGTTGATAATCAGCGGTTGTTGGGCAATGCACACACTACGGCTATATTTAATCAGTACAGCCACGGGGACTCCATCAGTTTGGATGTGATGCGAGATGGTGAGTCCTTTAATACCAATATGCTGCTTCGCAAACGCGCCAGCATCCCCACTCCTTGATGACGAGTTTTCAGGACACCTCGGTTAGAAAAGAGGGATGGCTGGAATTGTGGAGCAGGAGCGGAAAGGTGCGGGGCTAAAGCCCCGCGATTATATGAGGGGGGAGGCGCTTAACCGTTGACTGAAGTCAACGGAAATGGATCGGGGCGAAGCTGATAACTGACAACAGCATTAGGTTGTCAATCCCTGAAATAGCTAACATACAGCGTTGCGATACGTATATTGCATGAAACCGGCACATATCTGTAGCTTGATTCATTTTTCTTACCAGCACCCAGCAACAGACATCGCATTTACCCAAAGCTACCATCTGGTCGATAAAAATTTAGAATCGAACTCAGATCAACAACTAATTCATCCCGCCTTTCTGCCCCGCCCATTCGAAAAATAGAATGTAAGGGTAATAACATTTACTACTCTTAATAACAGTACGGATCGTACCCAATGAATCCGGTTACAGGAATAACTATTCCACTTAGGTAAACACCACACAATAAGTGTAGGCTATGAAAAGACAGCTTTTTTTCCTGCTGGATCGATTGCAAATTACCACCTACGAGAGACGAACCATGATTACCTTGATTGTATTACTGATTTTGGCAGCAGGCATTCATCAATTAGAGCCGGGGTCTCACTACGATGAAGATTTTTACAGGCCTTATGAAGAAAAGTTTGCTCAGTTAAGCGAAAAAGCGCGGCAGCAAGACTCTTTAATTGCGGAACAGCATTTCCCCGAAGCTCCTCCGCAAGCCGGCACTAACAGAGACCAGGATGCGTTAGCAGAAGAGTTAAACGCCGGAAACGAGGCAAATATATCGGTGCCGGACAGCCTGGAGCCTCAACGAGATTCCATTAATGTAAATACCGCCGGTGCAGAAGAATTGCAAAAGCTTCCCGGAGTTGGTTCTACCATAGCCGAACGACTTATTGCGTACCGGGAGGAAAACGGACCATTTCAGGAAATCCCGGAGCTGTTAAATGTGCGCGGAATTGGGGAAGCACGCCTTGAAAACATCCGGCCCTACATAACCTTAGAATAACAAAGCGGCTGATGAGCACACGGATTTTATGGGCTGATGATGAGATTGATCAACTGAAACCGCACATCATCTTTCTTGAAAAAAAGGGATTTGAGGTAACACCGGTTTCCAACGGGGATGATGCCATAACCCTGATTGATGAAGAGGCATTCGACCTGGTCTTCCTGGATGAGCAGATGCCGGGTATGGACGGTTTGGCCACCCTTGCCGGGATCAAAGAAAAACGTCCTTCTCTTCCGGTGGTGATGATTACAAAAAGCGAAGAGGAAAGTATCATGGAGGATGCAATCGGGGGCAAGATCTCCGATTACCTGATCAAGCCGGTAAATCCGAATCAGATTCTATTGACCATCAAACGTATACTGGATCGCAGCCGGATCCGGGATGAAAAGTCGGCGCAGACCTACCTGCAGAGCTTCAACCAAATTTCTATGCAGATCGACGAACAGCCCGATTGGCAGGGGTGGACGGAGATCTATCGCAAACTTACCGGCTGGGATATTGAATTGGAGCGCAGCGATGAAGGCCTCCGGCAGGTATTGGATGATCAGTTTCAGCAGGCTAACCAGGAGTTCGGCAGGTTCATTGAACAGGAGTATAAACATTGGTTGCAAGACTCTTATCCTGAGCGCCCCGTACTTTCTCCCGATGTAATAAGCCATTTCATAAAACCGCATATAGATAACGGAAAAACCACGCTGTTTTTTTTGATTGATTGTATGAGGTACGATCAATGGCTGGTTTTTCAATCGATGCTTAATCGTTTTTATAATATTGAGATAGATTACCACTATTCGATTTTACCAACGGCTACCCCATATTCCCGCAATGCGATTTTCTCGGGACTGTATCCACTGGAAATTCAGAAGCGATATCCCCATCTCTGGCAAAATGGTGATGAAAATGAGACCTCGTTGAATCAATATGAGGAAGAGTTGCTGAATGAACAGTTCAAAAAATACGGCTATGATTTCACACCCCGGTATGAAAAAATTCTTCAAGCCGATGAGGGTAAAAAAATTGCTGATCGCATTTCCAATTACACCCAGAGCCGGTTTAGCGCTTTCGTTATTAATTTCGTAGATATGCTGGTTCACTCCCGGTCGGACTCAACTGTATTAAAGGAACTGGCTCCGGATGTATCGGCCTTCAGGTCACTAACAAAAACCTGGTTTGAGCACTCCTCCCTCTATCAAATGTTTCAGACGCTTGCCCGGCATGATGTGACTGTTGTGGTTACAACCGATCACGGCAGCGTGCGTTCACTCCGGGATACCAAAGTATTGGGAGACCGGGATACCTCTACCAGTCTCAGATACAAATTCGGCCGTCATTTGAAATGTGACAGTGACTCTGCTATTATGATTGACCGGCCGCTCGATTATAAGCTGCCGCGGGTGAATGCCAGTACCAACTATATCATTGCCAAAGAGGACTACTACTTTGTATACCCCACCAATTATCACCATTACCAGAATCGCTACCGGGATACATTTCAGCACGGTGGAGCATCAATGGAGGAAATGATTTTGCCGGTAGCAACGATGCACCCGAAGCAATGAACCGCCGGGTAATGGACTTCAATGGTGAAGCGGAGATGATCACTTCTGGTGAGGAGCAGACGCTTGCGTTAGCAGAACGGTTCGCTCATCACCTTAAACCCGGAGACGTCGTGGCGCTCTATGGAGAAATGGGGACCGGGAAAACCCATTTTGTCAAAGGAGTGGTAAAAGGACTGGGAGGCGACCCCGATAACGTTGACTCACCGACTTTTGCAATTATTAATGAATATGGAGCCGGGGGTTCCGTTTATCACATGGATTGTTATCGGCTCTCAAGTGAGGAAGAGGCTGAAGTTATAGGGGTTCCCTCCTATTTCGACGGCATGGGAATATGTTTGATAGAATGGCCGGAACGCATTGAAGGTCTGCTTCCGCCATCGACCATCCGTATAAAGCTGGAGCATAAGTCTCCGACCGAACGTTCATTTATGATTACGACCAGTTCCTGAGAATTTGTTATTTTCATGCGTTCATGAAAAACAATAAGCTACCATATCGTATTGATCGGCTTCCGGTAATTATGCCGTTTCACCGGCGGGCACTCAATGAGTTACAGCCCGGTGATCTGGTCTATTATGGTCCGTGCCCTGAATTTTACGGAATCGGGGAAATAATCAATAAGGTTGAACAGTTTTGTATTGTAGATTTCCGGGGCACCGGGGAATACGGGATCCACAAAGATGCCATGGAATCCAAATACTTGATCCCCATTCATAAGCTCAATCTGTCTCATTTACTGACAGAAGTGTGATCACCGGGAGGCGAACCCGTAGCCTCTGTTTGTTGTTTACCCTGCCGGAATACAAAACCACTAAATGTTGAAATTTATGAAAACGCTCATATCGGCTTTGCTTCTTCTACTTGTAACAGGGTTTACCCTGCCGGCTGATGTAACTTATACGGATGAACAGCTGGAGTTCTTAGAAAACCTGACCTTCACGGACTTCGAGGGCAATGAACACGACCTGTCTGTGTTTGAAGGGCAGGTGGTTTTGATCGATGTATGGGAAACATGGTGTACACCTTGCCTTGTGAGTTTCCCGCATCTCGATGAATTACAGGAAACGTTTGCAGGTGATTTTGTGGTTCTGGCATTGTCTCCAAAAATGATGGACAGCCGTGATGTAATAACTGATTTTATCAGCGAGCACGATTACGACTTCTTTTATGCCTATAATGAGGAGATTGCAGAAGCCCTGGAAATCAATTCTCTTCCATACAAGATTTACATAGATCCGAATGGAAATTTTGTAAAAACCAAGATCGGTAATCAGGGCCCCGAAGCTGATTACGAGACTACGCGAGAAGTTATCGAAGAATATGGCGGATAATTAGTGAATTTATAAAAAAAGATTTTGCCGCCTTTCGGTAAGATAATATAAAATAATAAGATACAAGAGGCGTCATTCGTTGAAGAGTAGGAAAATAATGCCTACCTTTAGTCGCTTCAAAATTTGAACCAAACCAACGAATCCATACATGATTCAGGATAATAAAGAAGAAAAGTTACCCTACAAGGTTAAAGATATTAACCTCGCAGACTGGGGTCGTAAAGAAATCAAAATCGCAGAGGCAGAAATGCCAGGCTTGATGGCCCTTCGTGAAGAATACGGCAAAGAGAAGCCGTTGAAGGGCGCGCGTATCGCCGGCTGCCTCCACATGACTGTACAAACAGCCGTTCTCATTGAAACCCTGCTTGAACTTGGCGCGGAAGTACAGTGGTCTTCCTGTAATATTTTCTCCACACAAGACCATGCCGCCGCCGCAATTGCCAGAGACGCTTGCCCGGTATATGCCTGGAAAGGTGAAACCGAAGAAGAGTATGACTGGTGCATTGAGCAAACGCTCTATTTCCCGGACGGTCAGCCGTTGAACATGATTCTTGATGATGGCGGTGACCTGACAGCCATGGTGCATGACAAATACCCGGAGTTGCTGAAAGGAATTAACGGACTTTCAGAGGAGACTACTACCGGTGTGCACCGACTTTATCAAATGGCTCAGGAAGGTACTCTCGGCGTTCCCGCCATGAACGTAAATGACTCGGTTACCAAGTCTAAGTTCGACAACCTCTACGGCTGCCGCGAATCACTGGTAGACGGTATCAAGCGTGGTACTGACGTGATGATCGCCGGTAAGACTGCCGTTGTTGCCGGTTACGGTGACGTAGGTAAAGGAAGTGCTCAAAGTCTGCGCTCCTACGGTGCCCGGGTAATCGTTACTGAGATCGATCCTATTTGTGCCCTGCAGGCTGCCATGGAAGGTTTCGAAGTAAAGCCCATGGAAGAAGCGGCACCTGAAGCTAACATCGTAATCACTGCTACTGGCTGTGCCGACGTACTTCGCGCCGAGCATTTCGAAGTAATGCCGGACCAGGCGATCGTTGGTAACATCGGTCACTTCGACTCTGAAATCCAGGTTAAGTGGCTTGAGAACAATGCCAAGCGAGAAAATATCAAGGATCAGGTTGATGCGTTCACTCTGCCGAACGGCAACACCATCTATCTGCTTTCCGAAGGCCGTCTGCTTAACCTCGGTAACGCAACCGGACACCCGTCATTCGTGATGTCCAACAGCTTTACCAACCAGGTTATGGCTCAGATAGCATTATGGCAGCGTCCGGAAGATTTCACAACCGACGTACACATCCTTCCGAAAGATCTCGATGAGAAAGTAGCTCAGCTGCACCTCGGCAAGATCGGCGTTAAGCTTGAAGAGCTCACTGAAGAGCAGGCTAAGTATTTGGGTATTCCTAAGAACGGTCCGTTCAAGCCGGAACATTACCGGTACTAATCCGGGTACGTTTCCCGATTATAATAAAAGCCCTGGTCGGCCTTATTGCAGATCAGGGCTTTTTTTGTGCCTGGTAAAAAATTAAATGCGCGTGCTGATTCCGGGCAGGCTTATTTCTGCTCAAATGCTTTCACGGCCTCATCCTGTGTTTTGTAATTGTCGAATACCGTAATAAGTTTGGTAACCATCAAAAGGCTTTCCACTCTATCGGTAGCCCCGCAAATTTTCATATCGCCGCCGGCATTACGCATAGTGGTCAGGCCGCTAATTAAAATTCCAAGACCTGAGGAGTTCATAAATTTTACGCTGCTGAGATCAGCCACCACGTTTTTCTTCCCCTCATCGATCAGCCGCTTTAGTTCCTGGGAGAATTTAGCAGCATCGGGACCTCCCATTACATTCCCCTTAAGTTTAAGCACAACGCTGTTATATCGCTCGTCAACCTTAAAATTCATAGGTGTATACTGTTTTAATTTTACCGTTGGTTAATCGCGTTTTGCCGGATGAAAATGAACCGGTTCTGAACACTAATTCTATTACGCAATTGCAGTATAAAAGATTCCCGGTTTGTGCAAATAACGCAATATCACAGATGTATAATAATAAATTATTGGAATTAACAAAACGATAGGCCACAAGTAGCTACGGCACTTAAATGTCGACATAATGAGGTTTCAGCGGTTACTGAAATATTGCACCAGCAAGGATTATTTCTTATATTAGCTGTTCTTTGAGCGCGCCGGTAGCTCAACTGGATAGAGCATCTGACTACGGATCAGAAGGTTGGGGGTTCGAATCCTCCCCGGCGCACACAGTAAAGCCCAATGACTTATGAGTTGTTGGGCTTTTTTTGTTTAGTATTTTATTGTTAAGGGAGTAAAATCGGCCCTATGAGGCTTGCTTAACTTATTGATTTTCGCATCGTATGTTGAGCGAATTGAAATTCAGCCTGATTACTCTTTTCTATTATTCTCAAATCATCCAACTGCTTGAATCGGCTAATATCCCCGGGGTTAAAGGTATTCATCATAAAACTTATTAATCCGTTTCACTATTTAAATTTTTTGTTCATTTCTTAAATAGTGAAACCTGCTATTTAAATCCGGCAGTATTTTCTTAAATAGTGATAATTATTTCAACGACACATAAAACTATTTCACCTCCCCCATCAAACCTTCCCTTTTTTCTGCCGTCTTAA
>SLQI01000382.1 GCA_007131535.1 Balneolales bacterium
ATATCTCATCGAGCGCGATGACGGCCAAACCACCCATCCATCGCGGAAAGGGTATAAACACAGCCAGAATGCTGTGATCATAGGCGTGTGCGGCTTTCCCGAAGTTAGCCATTTCGGGGCTTTTTCCGCCAATTTCCATTATCTTGCCAATGCCGGCGGCAATGATGGAATCAATATCGTGGCGGAAATCTATCGGCCACTTTCCGAAATCCTGGGCAACCCGTTTTTGCAGGAAGAAAACGACCGGGTCTTGTCTGCTGTTGAAAAAGCAGGCCGGGAACTTATTGAAAAGGGCTTTATTGACCCATCGTTGATTGATGAAATTGCAGAAGTCCGGTTGGATAAGGGCGAGATCTATAAGATGGCAAACAAGTCTTGGGATATATGCCTTAGTGAAGGCATGACAATGCCGGAACTTCAGCAGAAACTTGCTGGATCTGATTTATGATGCCGACGGGGATGTTCCCATTAACTGGGGGGTCAATTTTGGGTGATCGTTGGGGGGTCAATTTTCCGTTGTCTTTTCGAAAAAACAGGCAAAAAACAGATGAAAACCAAAATACAAATGGTTGGTATAACCTAGAGACAAGGCATGCCTTGTCTCTACCATCCGTACAACAACGGTAAAAACATTTTGCCCATGTGCTACGGGATGACGGCGGGGGCTACGGCGATTATCTGGAGCAGATCACCTACCTGCTGTTTCTGAAAATGCCCGATGAAATGAACCGGTCGCCATAATTAATATAATTGACAGCCTCCATCAAAACCATTAAAATCTAGACAGTCTGGACATATAATGATTTAAGGAGGTTTTTATGGGACATATATGGCAATTACAAGAAGCAAAAAATAAATTCAGCAAACTTGTTGAAAAGGCTCAACAAGAAGGTCCTCAATTTGTTACAAAACACGGAAAGGAATCTGTAGTGGTTCTTTCAGTGGAGGCGTATAAAAAAATTATTAAACCCAAATCCAACCTGTTTCAATTCATTCAAACGTCTCCTTTATCAAAAAAATTAATTAGTATTGAACGTGACAAAAGCCCAGGCAGGGATATTGAATTATGAACTATCTTCTTGATACCTGTTTAATATCAGAACTTGCAAAACCAAAACCTGATGAAAAAGTTGTAGATTGGGTTTTGAGTGAAAATGAATCGAGCTTTTATATTTCTGTTCTTACCTTTGGGGAATTACACAAAGGTGTCGAAAAATTGCCTGAATCGAAAAAAAAGGAAGAACTGCGGATTTGGATTGAGGATGAATTAAAAAACAGGTTTCAAAACCGAATCATAAGTATAGATATACGCGTTTCAATATTATGGGGCAAGATTCAGTGTTTCGCCGAGAAAAAGGGAAAACCGATGCCAGCCATTGACGCCCTGATTGCCGCTACAGGGATTGCCTATGATTTAACAGTTGTCACCCGAAATGCAACAGATATGGAATCAAGCGGTGTGAAGCTGCTTAACCCCTGGTTGAACTAAAAAGGCGAACCCGGCGCTGCACAGGACGCCAAATTGCCGGAGCCTGTGAGCTTACCGTTCCCGAAGGCCGTCGTCGAAATTTGAAGGATTAAGACATGGACCTGAAAAGCGGTTACCCCTTCTGGGCAATAAAGAACGGCCTTATGTGCACATTTCCCCAACTCAAGGCTGATATCAGCGGTGATGTGGTGGTGGCTGGACTCGGACAGTTTGAAGGAGCGTTTCGGCATCAAGGCACCGGGCGCGATTCTGACTAAACTGGCTGCGCGCGTTGACCCCTATCGCATGGCTTCCAAGCTGTTACTTCGGCTGGCAGAGCGCGACCTCATTGGCGACAACGATCCCGACATCATTCTGCTAAGCGAGCCGACCCAGTGGTGGCTTGAACACCTCGACGGCCTGGAAGACGACTATCCTTACACGCCATTCCGGCCGCAGGAGAATCATGATGCCCCTCCCCCCCTTTTTTTTCCTTGAAGAATTCAGCTGTGTTCAGCGGTTTCAATGGCGCTGTCATTTAAAATGGCTGCGCCCGGTGTAAGGTCCAGGCGTGCCGGGAGATATTTCCTGATACAGTGAAAGCGCAGTTGTTTTACAGGTTTCTCTTGTTCTTTATAAGGATAAATACGTATGCCAAAATTCCGGGGAGTTGATTACCATGTTCCCAGCAGGAACACCCATTTGTTCAACGCAGATAATCCCATATCAGCGACAATGGAATCACCTGGAATATTTTGTAATGAAATTGAACAAAAAGGCATTACTTTTATCAATAACAAAAGCGTAATCAGGACCGCTGATCGAGGCAGATTTTGGCACTTGAAGCGTATAAGAGAAAAAGGGATTTTTCACGCACAAAAGAGCCTGATGGGAAATCCGGGACGTCTGATGCCGGTCACCTGTATCTGATACACAAACATGCTGCATCGAGGCTGCATAGGGAATATTAAGGGCCGAAACCATGAGGTTTCATGATGAAATCCGCTCTTTTCAAGATATCGGGCTACCGGAGATCCGGGAAGGTTCAACAGAGATCACCGCGGAATTTCAAGAAGAGATCAAAAGACTTCGTATAGATAATTTCGATCCGGACATTTTAAAGGATTATCAGGCTGAAAGGATAAAGAAGATAGTCGGGAAAAAACTGAAAAAAGACAAGGGCGCTGTAATCCATGTTGAACCTGAAGGCGCACAGGAGAGATCCAATGTAATTGACCTGATGGCAGTTTTGAAACAGCGGTTCAAGGAAAGTGACGACAAAAAGTCAACACAAAAGGCAGGCAAAAAAGGCAGTCCGGATAAAACTGATTTGAATTCCAAAAGTAAAAACGAACTGTATGAAGAAGCCAAAAACCTGCATATTGAAGGAAGAAGCAAAATGTCCAAAAAAGAATTGATAGGATCGATCCAACAGGCTTTAATTTAATATAGGAAGAGTAATACAGTTTACCAATCAAAAATGACATGCAGAACCAGGGAAAACATGGGTTTTCTTTCGCCGTGGCACAGCTTGTTTTAAGAAAGAAGCAATCAAACGGATTTATAGCCACAGCATAACAGACCGGGAAATAGCTCCAAAGCTAAGCGGATCAGCTGTTTCCCGCCCGGTTATGCTGGATGCCAGCACGCC
>SLQI01000030.1 GCA_007131535.1 Balneolales bacterium
AACGAATCAGAGACGAAAAGAAGTTTGATAGTAAAGAAGCGCTTATAGCACAGTTAAATAACGATAAACAGCGTTGTTTGCAAATGAAATAATCGCTATATTGCATTGATAGATCTTTTTTTTATAAGGAGATCTACTTTAGCATGATAACATCTAAAGCGGAAATCCAATCTTATATATATGAATATTACAAGCGAAGAGAAGAAAGAAATCTTCAAAAAGTACGGTAAAACAGGGGAGGACACGGGCTCACCAGAAGCTCAGATTGCCCTTTTTACAGAACGCATTAATCGGCTGACCGATCACCTCAAAGAACACAAACAAGACCATTCCACACGTCTCGGGTTGTTAAGACTCGTCGGTAAGCGCCGAAAGCTACTCAACTATTTAATGAGCAAAGACATTGAAGCATACAGAAAGTTGATTCAGGAGCTTGGAATCAGAAAATAAATTTGCCAAAGGCACGATATTTATATCGTGCCTTTTTTACTTTAAGGTAACTGAATACACTCGCCTATCTCTTTTATTCTTCTGAAAGTAACAGAGGAACCTATAAAAACAATCGAACGAAGAAGACAATATGAAAGCTGATTTTAAATCAATTGAATTTGCACCCGGCAAAACCCTGTCGGTAGAGACCGGCAGACTTGCAAAACAAGCCAACGGAAGCTCGGTGGTCAAACTCGGTGAAACGATGGTTCTGGCTACAGCTACGGCTGCCAGAGAAGCCAAAGAAGACATGCCCTTCTTTCCGCTATCCGTTGAGTTCAGAGAAACATTTGCCGCGGGTGGTAAATTCCCGGGTGGTTTTATTAAACGTGAGGGCAGACCATCCGACAAAGAAATTTTATCCTGCCGGTTAATCGACCGTACTATACGACCTCTATTTCCGGAAAACTACATGAACGAAACCCAGATCATCTGCCAGGTTGTTTCCTCTGACGGGGAAAATGACGGGGATGTTTTGGGGGCAATTGCGACTTCGGTAGCGTTGACCATTTCCGATATTCCTTTTGACGGCCCAATGGCACAGGTCCGGATCGGCAGAGTAAACGGCGAGTTTATCGTTAACCCCACCGTATCTGAACTTGATTATTCAGATATTGATATGACCGTTGGCGGTACACTTGAAAATGTGGTGATGGTTGAAGGTGAGATGAATGAGCTCTCCGAGCAAGAAATGCTTGAAGCTATCAATACAGCACATGAATCCATCAAGAAAATATGTGAATTTCAGGTTGAGCTGAGAAAAGAAATCGGCCTGGAGAAATGGGAAGTTCCCGAGCCTGAAAAAGATGAAGAGCTTCGAAGTAAAGTAGCTGAACTGCTTGGCAACCGTCTTGAAGAAGCTTCTCGTGCTCAACTAAGCAAGCATGAGTATAACGCCAAAGTGGATGAAATTAAAACCGATGTTATAGAAAAGCTCGGGGAAGAGTACGAAGAGCAGGAAGATGCAATCAAAGAATTTGTTGGTGAGGAACAAAAGAAAATTCTCCGACAGCTGATCCTTGATGAAGAGCACCGACTCGACGGACGTAAGCCTGATGAGATAAGAAACATCTGGACCGAAGTTGGCTATCTGCCACGTACCCACGGTTCAGCCATCTTTACCCGCGGGGAAACTCAGGCTCTGGTATCGGTTACCCTTGGAACAAAGCGCGATGAGCAGGCTATTGATACCCTGTTTGATACCGAACCCAAGCGGTTCATGCTTAATTACAACTTCCCTCCGTACTGTACAGGTGAAGTTAAGCCAATGCGCGGTACCAGTCGTCGTGAAGTAGGACACGGTATGCTCGCTGAACGCGCTCTGAAACCGGTAGTTCCGACTACCGATGATTTCGACTACACCATTCGTGTGGTATCTGATATCCTCGAATCTAACGGCTCATCCTCCATGGCATCTGTTTGTGGCGGATCTATGGCTCTGATGGATGCCGGTGTGCCTATCTCAAAACCTGTTGCGGGTATTGCTATGGGTATGGTTGTCGGTGAAGACGGCAAAAGTGTAGTCCTCTCTGATATTCAGGGTGAGGAAGATCACATGGGTGATATGGACTTTAAAGTTACCGGAACACCCGACGGTATAACAGCCTGCCAGATGGATATCAAAGTCCAGGGCATTTCTGCTGAAGTCATGCAACGTGCACTGGAGCAGGCAAAAGCCGGTCGCCAGCACATTCTGGAAAAAATGGCCGAGACAATTTCACAGCCTCGTCCGGAACTTTCCGAATACGCGCCGAGCTTCATGAAGCTTGAAATTGACGGTGAGCAGATTGGTAATGTGATCGGACCGGGTGGTAAGATCATCCAGTCAATCCAGCGGGAGACTGAAACGGTTATCAATATCGAAGAAGTTGACAATAAGGGCATTGTGACGGTCAGCGCGGATAACGAGGAAAATGCCCGCATGGCCGTTGATAAAATCAAAGCCCTGACCGGTAAGCTGGAAGAAGGGGAAACCTACCTCGGTACGGTACGCGCTATTAAAGAATATGGTGCGTTCGTAGAGATCATGCCGGGTAAAGACGGCCTGCTCCATATCTCTGAGATAGAGCATGAACGGATTGATAACGTCAGTGACGTACTGAAAGAAGGAGATAAAATTGAAGTTAAGCTCGTTCGCATTGAAAGCGGCGGCAAGCTCCGGCTTTCCAGAAAAGCACTACTGCCCAAGCAGGAAGCGTGATCTGAACGTCATAATAGACTTGAAAAAACGTCATTATACCTTGGGTGTGATGGCGTTTTTTATTTAGTGTCTGTAAGTAAAGTGGTAGTGTCGTAAGAAAACACCAGGATCAAGGCGCGCGAAACTCCCAAAAAGCACAGTGTACAAATCGTACATGATCATCTTTGGGACGAACGGAATGCCGATATGGGCGTTTTCTTACAGACACTATTTAGAATTTTGTAACTGCAACACAATGGACAAAATTGATTGACTGCTTGTTTGTAGTGGATATACAAAATTCAGATCATTCACTCCGGTTTTAAGTATTTGGAGAACATTGATCACAAATATTGAACTCGAATAAATAGTTAACATCAGAAATTTTTTTTATGAGCAAATCTCATCATGTACCCGATCGCGTAAAGAAGACTACATTACCCA
>SLQI01000076.1 GCA_007131535.1 Balneolales bacterium
CAACATATCCACAATGAAGCCACTCGGCTTAGGACTATGATTGAAAAATTGCTCGATGTTGCCAAAACCGATGCCGGCCAAATGGTGCTGAAACCGCAAAAAGTAGATGTTACTGCTGAAATCGGCAGCTACCTGCAGCAAAACCAGAATATGATTGAACAAGAAGGCTTTGAAATTGATTTTCAATATGATGACGCGTTGCCTTACATCAACTTAGATCGTGATAGTTTTGATACCATTCTGGGAAATCTGGTTGAGAATGCCATTAAATATAGCACTGAGGAAAAATATATTGGCATTCATGTACGTAAGGGTAGCAAGTATATCCATATAGATGTTATTGACAAAGGCAGGGGGATCCCTCCGGAAGACCAGCAACTGATCTTTGATAAATTTTACCGAGTCGAGGATTCACTAACCGCCGATACCAAAGGGCACGGGCTGGGTCTTTCGATTGTTAAGGATTTGACCGAACTCAACGGTGGTAAGGTAAGTGTAGCCAGTGAGTTTAATAAAGGGTCCACATTTACACTGTCTTTTCCCCTCAATGATGCAAACATTAACCAGACCAATAAGCTGAATGGAGAGCCAAGCAAGCAAACCCAAAGAAACAAAGGCCAGTCAATTAAAGCCTAATCCGCTGCATGTTCTCATAGTAGAAGACGAACCAAGTCTTGTATTTACATTAAAAGATACCCTGGAAAATGAGGGCTATACAGTTCATGTAACAGAAGACGGTCAGGCCGCACTCGATTTTATCGAAAACGAAGTTATTCCGGATTTGATGATCCTTGATGTAATGCTGCCGGGTATCAGCGGATTTGATGTTTGCCGGAAAGTGCGGGATAAAAAACTGATGTTCCCGATTATCATGCTCACTGCAAGGGATCAGGAAATTGATAAAGTCACAGGCTTGAATATTGGAGCTGATGATTATATCACCAAACCATTTGGGGTTAAGGAGCTGTTGGCACGTATTCAGGCCAGAGTGAGACGTGCGAGCACTTACTCTAAAGTGGCTGCGGTAGATGAGGTCACCCTTGGTGAAGATACCGTATTGAAGCTTAATGAAGGCCGCGTAATTCGTCCTGATGGCTCGGAAGAGTTGACTACCAGGGAGGTGGAGTTAATCCGTTTTCTGGCGTCTTATGCCAATGAGCCGGTATCCCGTGATGCGTTGCTGGAAAATGTGTGGCGGTATGAATACAGTACCAATACCCGTACGGTTGATGTACACATCTCAAAGCTTCGCAATAAGCTCGAAGTTACTCCGGATGATCCGCAGTACCTGGTAACACTGCACGGAGTCGGATATATGTTGAAGACCGGCTGAGCCTTTTAAAACCAGGCTTGATTGATAGTTTCGGTGGCTATCCGTCCGATTCAGTACGCGCAGTCAGCCTTCGGATAAAGTCGATGAATCCTTGAATCTGCTTATCGAGCAGCGATTGGGAAAATTCGTCTTTTATTCCGGTTTGCTCATCAAAGTTTTTACGAACGCGCTGGATGAATACACGTTCAGGGAAAATGTGGGCGTCGCGGTATCCGGCTACCATTTGCATTTGCTCTACGGCTCGAAGGCCGCCGAAGGCGCCATCTCCTTCACCAATGAAGCTGATCGGTTTATTATTCAGCCCGCCGGGGTAGGGTAAATAGTCAATAAACATCTTCAGAATGCCGGGAAATGAGCCGTTATATTCAGGTATCACCATTACCCAGCCATCAGCATTCAGAAGCGGTTCGTTAAAGGCTTTGATTTCGGGAATAGCCTTGCCGTAACGCCCCCCCGATACGCTGTTCAGCGGGAATTCCGTCATGTGAGCTATGTGGCACCGAACCCCCTGCTTTTCGTATTGATTCCGGACATAGCCGGCTACTTTGTCTGAAAAAGATCCCGGCCGGTCGGTACCGCTGATAACGGTGATTGATATCTCGGTAGTTGGTTTGCAGATTAATTTCATTCAGATTCAGGATCGCAGTTGTTTTCGTAGTTGCTCAATTCTCTCCCATAAATGGTTTTCTTTCCCTTCCCGTCCGGGTTTATACCAGCCGGCGGTTACATTATCCGGCAGATATTGTTGATCAACCCAATGGCGGTCAAAGCTATGGGGATATTTGTATTCATCCGAAGGATTATCGGTACCGGTATAACCGGATTTTAATTCATTGGCGGTTTTATCTCTGAGATGATCCGGTACCGGCTGAACTCCGGTTCGCTCCAACTCCTGTTGTACAGCAAAAACAGCTCCCGTACTGTTGCTTTTGGGCGCCAGACTGAGGTACAAACAGGCATGGGACAGAAAATACCAACCTTCGGGCATACCGCACCTTTCAAATGCACTTTGCGCGGCATGAACAAAGGGCAGCGCGTCAGAGTCAGCCATACCGATATCTTCGGAGGCAAAAATATACATTCTGCGAAAAATAAACATCGGATCTTCCCCGCCTTGTAGCATGGCCGTCATCCAATACAGCGCGGCATCGGGATCGCTGCCTCGCATACTTTTGATAAAGGCAGAGGCGTAGTGATAATGCTCATCACCTCCGCGATCGTACCGGACTTTTCGGGATTGTATGGATTGCTCTGCCACCTCTCTCGTAATATGGCGTATCCCATCTTTATCTTCTTCAGTGGAAAGCGCGGCCATTTCGAGCGCATTCAACCCATGGCGGATATCTCCGGAAGCTTTTTGGGCAATATGATGAACTGCTTCATCATCCATATTAATGTTAAGGTGGCCGATGCCGCGTTCGGTATCCTGCAAAGCCCGGTTTAGCAGGGTTACAAGTATATTCTCGTCGAATGCATGGAGCTCAAAAAGCTGGCACCGGGAAAGCAGCGGTCCGACAAGGGAATAAAACGGGTTTTCGGTTGTGGCACCGATCAAAGTCAGCAGTCCGGATTCAATATGAGGCAAAAGGGCATCCTGCTGGGCTTTATTCCAACGGTGGATTTCATCCACAAATAAGATGGTAGTCGGGCGGCCTGTTTTTTGATATTGCTTGGCCTTGTCTACGACGGCACGCAGTTCTTTAATGCCATCGAGTACGGCATTAAGAGATTCGAAAGGCAGGTTGGTATCATTGGAAATAATATAGGCCAGCGTG
>SLQI01000237.1 GCA_007131535.1 Balneolales bacterium
ATGATTCTTTGGTAATCCCAGGATGTATAGTCACTCTACCGGGATCCTGTAAACCATGCGCGAGTTTGTGGATAAATTCTTCATACGACATCCCCCCTGAAATTTCGTAACGCCCCGGTTGAAATGTTCTCAGGCGCTTTAGATTTGAAGCCCATTCCAATTCAGCATCATTGTATTCGATATCCAGTAAATCAAGATGCCGAGGGAGTGCGTCTATCGTGATGCGTTCATCCAAATAAAGAACTTCCCGTTCCTCCGCGTATACCGCATCTGATTGGTTGATTCGGAGATACCTGCTCAAAAAGACCGAGCTGAAGCCGACCGCAAATGCCAATACGCCGATCAGCAAATCACGTTTGGACACGTGCAGATACGGTTTTATGTAAGATTTAAGTTGATTCAAAGGGATCGCCTGTGATGATGTTTCGCAAGTTCCAACAAACTAAAACTGTGGGGTTAAAAATAGTTCAATTCAAGTTTAGCAGATTGCCGAACCTTTTATGTATGGTTTTTGGGATTCAACGAAATGGCATTATAAAAACTTAAAGAGACCGGTCAATATTATTTACTATACCTTTCCGCATACCAGCGCACGGTTTCCCGAAGATCGCGGCTGAAGTCCTGCGTATTCCGCCAGCCGAGTTCCTGCTCAATCCGGGTCGGGTCAATGGCATAGCGCTTATCATGACCGGGGCGGTCTTTCACAAAAGATATCAGCGAAGCGTAATCTCCCTGTGGTCCCTCGCCGACCTCCTCGTTCAGTAAACGGCAGATTTCCCGGACCAAGTCAATGTTTTTCCACTCATTGTGTCCGCCTACGTTATAGGTCCGCCCGGTTTCACCCTTATTAAAAACCAGATCCAGCGCCCGGCAATGATCCCGGACAAACAGCCAATCCCTCACATTTTTGCCTTCACCGTAAACCGGAATCGGGTTGTGCCGGATGGCATTACGAATCACGGTGGGAATCAGTTTTTCATCATGCTGATGAGGTCCGTAATTGTTTGAGCAATTGGTGGTTACCACATTCATCCCGTAGGTTTTGTGGTAGGAACGCACCAGGAAGTCACTGCCCGCTTTGGTTGCTGAATAAGGTGAGTTGGGTGCATAGGGTGTATCTTCCCGAAAAAGCCCTTCATCACCGAGGGAACCGTATACTTCATCCGTGGAAATGTGCAGGAACCGTTTTTGAGCATCCGGCTTTCCGTTTTGATCCCACAACTGACGGCATTCTTCAAGCAGGTTGAAGGTACCAACCACATTCGAATAGACAAAAGGCTCAGGTCCGGCAATCGAATTATCCACATGCGATTCGGCGGCAAGGTGGTAGACGCCATCCGGCTGAAAATCATGGAGAACTTTGTGAACGGCCTGTCGATCAGCCAGATCGATTTTTTCAAACCGGTATCGCCGGGAATCCGAGATTGACTGGAGGTACTCCGGGTTGGAAGCATACGTCAGTTTATCCACATTCAGGAATTGAGCTTCCGGATAATGTTGGTGCAGGTAAATCAGCAAATTGGATCCGATAAATCCGGCTCCGCCGGTAATCAGCAGACGCATGTGAGATACTTTTTTATTCAGAGTTCAAATGGTAGCATCAGATATCGAATATGGGCAAATCCCTGCTCTCCATCTCTTCCAACAGGGGCAGGTTTTGATCTTTTTCCGAGATGATCGGATGATCCACCGGCCACTCGATGCCAAGTTCGGGATCATCCCACCGGATACCGCGCTCACCTTCCCGAAGGTAATAGTCGCTGCATTTATAGGTGAAAAACGCCTCATCCGACAGGACACAAAACCCGTGGGCAAACCCCTCAGGGATGTAGAGTATATGCAGGTTATCGCTGCTCAGCTTCTTGATAACGTGCTGACCGTACGTGGGTGAGCCTACCCGCAAATCCACGGCTACATCCATAATTTCGCCGTACGGACACATCACGAGTTTCGCCTGAGGTTGGTCTATTTGGTAATGCAGACCGCGAAGCGTGTTTTTAACGGATCTCGACACATTATCCTGAACGAACTCATCCCCTATTCCGGCTTCCATAAACTCATTGGTGCGATATGATTCGGCAAAGAAGCCTCTTTCATCACCAAATTTTCGGGGTTTGATTAAAATGACATCAGGGATGTCGGTGGGTTCAAATTCAAACGGCATATAAAACGATCAGTCAATATTTAGTCTCGGGTCGCGAAGCATGTGTTGAAGCCCCTCCTGCCAGCTGATAATCCTGCTGCCTTCAAAATTCCGTATCAATCCGGTATCCAGTTTGGAAAAGTAGGGACGGGGTGCACGAGCGCCGAATTCTTTTGTTGTAACGGGGTTTACTTTGGTTTTTGCACCGGTAAGCCGCATCACTTCAGAAGCAAGTTCATACCAGTTAATCAACCCGCCGGAACTTAAATGGACTGTGCCCTGAAATCCGTTCTGCATCAACGCGATTGTATTCCGAACGATATTTGAAGTGTAGGCAGGAGATCCGAACTGGTCGTTGACTACTTTAATTTCATCTTTGTTGCGGCTTAATTTCAACATAGTCTTGATGAAATTATGACCATAAACCCCATTTAACCAGGATGTCCGCAGGATGATATGCTTATCCCATGCTTTACGGATTTCCTGTTCCCCCTCATATTTGGTTCGGCCGTAAACATTTACCGGATCGACTGAAGCTTCTTCATGATATCCCCGGGGAAACGTGTTTTGATCTTCTTGCTTTCCCGGGAAAATGTAATCGGTGGAATAGTGAATTAACATAGCGTTGTGGCGAGCACTGGCCTCAGCGAGGTGGCGAGCGCCATCTTTGTTTACGCTCATGGCTTTTTCCTGCTCATCTTCAGCGCCGTCAACATTGGTATAAGCGGCACAATTGATCACGTAATCCGGACGAACGGCATCGAATACCTCATCAACCTTAGACCGGTCGGTGATATCCAGTTTTCTGGAATCAGTGCCTTCAAAAGGAATATCCCGGCGTTCGAACAGGTAGCGCCACTCGGTTCCAAGCTGTCCCTGCTGGCCAAGCAGCAATAGTTTTTCTTTCATAGTTTACCCGGAGTCTTTGAACATCAATTCATTAGCTCTTCGGTACGACTCG
>SLQI01000032.1 GCA_007131535.1 Balneolales bacterium
CCGATACCGGCTTCCGCCTGACCAATGAGGGGCGGTTCTTTGTGCGTAATATTGCTACTGCGTTTGATGCCTATTTTGCCGATAAACAGGGGGAGAAGCGGTTTTCGAGGTCGGTTTGAGTTGAGTATTGAAAGAGCTTCTGAGATCTTTCAGAGATATTCAATTACTCACTCAGTTAATTGCATGAATAGCTTGCAATAATGCTCACCATATTATTGCGACCTTTTTAAGTTTCAAACAAAAGTTAATATTCACCGGCAACTCAACCGCATCACGCCACCTGCCAAACCGCTGTTTTTTTCAACAAAAAATCCTGACACCCGCTATTGGTATTTTAGAGATTATTGTCTAATATGTGTTAAGCTGATATTCAATTTTTTACTGGTTTCAACACCGCAGTGTAAATTATTGACTATCGGTAACGGCCCGATTAAACCGTGAAGTAAAATCGAAATTTTAAAACTAACGGTCGATGGTGATGGGCCATTTTGGGAATAGATAGCTTACCTGCTTTGGCGGGCGCTGCCTTACACCGGTGGCGCCCGCTTTTATTATGGTGACGGGCGCACTTGTGGTTATTGAACTCACGCCGGTAATTATTCATCAAATCACATAAAGAATCGTAACTGCGATTTCCTTCTTGTGAGGCTTCAGCAAAAGAAACCCTGGATCAATTGGTTGCTTCATTATTCGGACAGCTGTGCCGATGTACTTCCTTGGAGATCATCACTAACAACCTTGATTGGAAGACAGCTACAGTTGCTGAATTGTATAAGCGGTGATAGACATTGAAACCAGTATGTTTTGCGATTCGTATGGTCCCCATTGGCCTGAAGATTCAGGTGACTTACATGAAATGTTAGAACCGTACCGGATTTCGATTGGCTACTATTCGGTACTACAATCAGCTATTTCAAATTTATATGCACTATGCACATGTTAACATACCATCTGGTTATTGTAATATTGATATCGCTCATTACTTCATGCGATTCAACTACAAACGATGAGATTGACTCGGAACCTACCCGGTCCGAGATTTTATGGGATCAATGGGGGGTACCACACATATATGCGCGTAGTCAAACAGAAAAGGGATATGGTTTCGGATGGGCTCAGATGAAAAGTCATAACCATGAAATCCTGAAATTATATGCCCTGGCTCGCGGGCGCGGTGCAGAGTTTTTTGGAGAAGAGTATGCACAATCGGATCGCTTATTACACAAAGTTGGAATTCCAGGTGGGGCTAAACAAAAGCTCAACCAGCAGCCTGATGATTTCAAAAAATACCTGCAGGCTTTTGCTGATGGGATGAATGATTATGCCCGAACGAATCCTGAAGAAATCGACGATGAACTAAAGGAGATTTTGCCGGTTAAACCGGAAGACCTCATAAGTCACACTCAGCGTTTTTTCCTGACTTTTGCCTCAATGAGCGGTGAAAATACGAACATTTTAAACATGCAAGGATTGCCGACTAACGCCTTTCCCGGCTCTAATGCCATAGCGATAGGCCCCGATTTTTCAGTGAGTGGAAATGCCATGATACTTCATAACCCACACATACCCTGGAACAATCCCTTAATGCGAGTTTTTGAAGTACACCTAAATGGACCTGAAATTAACCAGTATGGAATTACATTTCTTGGTATGCCCGTCATAATAATGGGGTTTAATGAACAAATGAGTTGGACGCACACGCTTAATACCGTTGATGTTTTTGATACCTACCGTCTGCAGCTGAAGGAGGGGGGATACCTCTTTGACGGAAGTGTGAAATCTTTCAAAAATTCCCGGAAAAAAGAAATCTCCATAGCCCGTGAGGATGGTTTAACAGATAAGGAAACTATTCATATTCGTCACGCTAAACATGGACCGGTTATCCATTCTACAGATAGTTCGGCAATTGCTATCCATAGTCCTGTACTGGACCTGCCCGGAACACTTCACCAGTGGTGGGAAATGGGCAAGGCTCAAAATTATAAAGAATTTCACTCGGCTGTGGAAAACCTGCAGCTTCCATTGTTTACCACTATTTATGCGGATCAGGACGGGGTTATCTATTATGCATTCACTGGTAAAGTGCCCAACCGACCCTATGGAAACTTTTCTGACTGGCAGCAGACCAAGGATGGCGATACCTCTGCAACACTTTGGGAGGGATATCATTCACTGGAGGAGCTACCGACCTTGCTAAATCCTGAAAGCGGATTTGTTCAAAATTCAAACAGTCCCCCCTGGTTTGCTACTGTTCCTTCGCCGCTGGATCCGGCAGACTATCCGGATTATATTGCACCGGAGTGGTTGTTACCCCGTGAACAAAGCGGACTGAAGCTGCTCCTTACACAATCTTCCTTAAGTTTTGAAGACCTGATCGATATTCGATATAACAACCGTATGCTATTGGCTGATCAGGTATTGGATGATCTGCTGTATGCAGCTCAAGATGCTCCCGACTCTTTGACTCAGGCCGCAGCTGATGTATTGGATAGTTGGGATCGACATGCCGGACCTGATAGCGAGGGAGCACTGTTGTTTACACTCTGGGCACTGGAGACGTGCCAGGGTCCTGAGACCAATTTCTGCAATTTTGATCAGCCATGGTCTGCTTACGATCCGCTGGGTACCCCAAAAGGCCTGGCTAACCCCCAAAGTAGCACAGAGATTTTAGGCCGGATAGCCCGTCAGGTTCGTGAGCATTTTGGAAGACTGGATATCCCCTGGGGTGAAGTCATGCGACTATCAGATGATCTGCCGGGAACAGGGGCCCCCGGTGATCCGCTGGGGGTATATCATGTAATGCATTATAACCCTGTAGAATCGGGAGAATACCGGCCGGTGTTTGGAGATACCTGGGTAGCGGCAATTGAATTTACGAAGGACGGGCCTAATGCCAAAGCAGTTATGCCTTATGGTAATACTGACAACCCTCAGTTTGCTGATAATACTCAACTGGAGCTACTTGCCGATCAAAAAATGCGTCCCATATTTTTTACACGCCAACAGGTTGACAATAACTATATAGAGCGACATACCTATCAATATGAGTAACAACAAATAATTAGTGTCTGTAAGAAAACTCATGATGTCATTTGGAAACAAC
>SLQI01000396.1 GCA_007131535.1 Balneolales bacterium
ATAATCATCACAGAGTTGTTCCAGCGAGGCCTGGCTGTGGCTGGATATCAGGATCGTGCCCCCTTTGTCGCGGAATTTGCGGAGGAGGTCAATGGTCCGGCTGGTGCTGTCCTCATCCAGTGCGCGAAACGGTTCATCAAGCAGAATGATATCAGGGTCGGCGATCAAACTGGCGGCGATAAGGGTTTTTTGGACCATCCCGCTGGAGTAGGTGCCGATCAGGTTTTCCCGGCGCTCATCCAAAGAAACAGCTTCAAGTAAGGTATTGATGCGGTCTTCGGAGGCATCGTCCCACTTGTTGCGTGACCGCAGAATCCAGCTTAGTAGTTCAACGGCGGTCAGATACTCCGGAAGTCCGGTGCTGTCACTTACCAACCCGACATGCTGCAGATAACGCCCCGGTTGGTTATGAATGTTGATCTCCCCGTAATGGACCGAGCCCGATGTCGGGAAAGCGGTGGTACTGATCAGCCGCAAAAACGTAGTTTTCCCGGAACCATTCGGCCCGACCAGACCGGTTGCCGTGCCGGGCGCGAAGCTCGCATTGAGACGTTCGATCACATAGCTACCCGATCCGTAGCGTTTGGAGAGATTTTCAACTTTTAAGCTGTCAGGCATATTGTTTTTTGAATTTCATTTCGTGAAGCCCGGTAACCAGCCAGGCACTTAAAGCGGCAACAAAGAGGTCCACCAGCATCCATGTCAACAGGAAACTCCAGTCGTATTGAGTGCTGATCCAGACAGGAAAAAACAGACCCAGGAACAACGGGAGGGTCCACCTCAGGTTGATGAAAAACCGGGCCCGCGTCCACTGAGCCGGGGAATGCAAGGTCAGCTGAAACGGCAGCGGCCCGATGTTTTCAGCCGTCAACAGATAGATCAGGGCATTTTTTCCGGTAATCATTACCAGCAGCCAGGCAATGATGATTTCCGGATTCATCCCGGTATAAAACAAAAACCAGAGAAAGAGCACCATCAACACCATGATACGCCCGAATGGCAGGCGGCGATCCAGCTGGAGAACACCCGCCCAAACCGGGGCGCGCCAAACCTTGGGTACCCAGTAGACGGCATCAAACGAAACGGGTTCCCGCTGTTCGGCGCCATGCGCTCCGGGGTTGATGAACAACTCGCTGTAAAAAGCCTGCGTCTGATAAAAATGCTGGTCCATAACCCCGCGTTCACTATAGATTTTATGCGCCGCCCACAGCACCAGCAAGATATAAGGCAGCCACGCCAGAAAAGCGGACTCGTAAGCTGTCAGCCAGGCCTGTGCGACCACAAGCATCATTCCGCCGCCGGATATGGCCACCGTAGCCCCGAACGAGGGAAACATGCCGGGAGGGGTGGCCGGGGCCTGACCTACCTGTTTCATACTGTCCATCAAGCCGGCTCCGCGTATGCCTTCCTGCCACTGTTGCGAGCGCCGACCGATGATGAAAAACCTGAATGCGCCATACAGGGTAAGTCCGAATAAAAATAAAACTCCCTGCACTACAAATGCGGATTTCTGTTCAATATGATCCAGCGGGGCGGCAGGGTCATAAAATCCGAGGATCAGTATCATCAGAGTAAACACCAGCGGCAGCCCCAGCAGTTTGAGTATTTGGGCTGCAAATAAATAGGGTTTCGGGGGATTCAACTGCTGGATCCAGCTTAACCGGTTTTCCGGATAGAGCAGGTGGGGGATCAGAAAAGCGAGCACGCCGGCAAATACAAAACAGGTATAGCGAATGTAGACTACACGCTGCTCAAGTGTGGCACCATCGGCAAGCTGCCAGGCGGCGAACCCGGCCATCACCAAAAGCAGAAAAAAAGCGGTGCGGGTGATGGCATCGCTTTTACCGCTGATAAGTCTGATAAATGTTAACGCAGAAATGTTCATAAGAACAATGCTTCAGTTTTTGTGGTGCCCCGTGTTTTCACAGCCATGAAATTGTTTTATTCAGTTAGGGCGGCAAGTTCAGGAAAACGTTGCAATGCCTCGTTCGGTATATCCATAGCCTGCCATTCATCCGGTGAGGGGTAACGGACCCGCAGATTCAGGAACTGCGAAGATCGTTTGTCATCGTCGGATTCCAAAGCGATTTTTTGCAGGTTTTCGTGGATCGGAAATATCGGGTGAACCGTCCGGATCAGCTCAGAAGAACTGATGTACCGGGATAAGTCAGGCAGGCCGGTTTCAGTCGGCAGATTGGTAGGCAGGGTTGAATCAACACCGAAAAACCGGTGTATCGTCTCCGCCGACATTTGGGTACCGCGAAACTTCGACTGCCTGGAATACCCGGCAATGTGCGGTGTAGCGAGCCATGCGGATCGGGCGCTGCCAGATGAAAACCGGGGTTCATCCTCCCAAACATCAAGTATGAGGTCGGTAGGGTGATGTTTTTTGTGATCGAGCAACGCGTTTTCGTCCACTATGCCACCCCGCGCCGCATTGATAATGAGCCGGGCATTACAGGTTTCGAGCCTTTCACGGTTCAGCCAATGCCGGGTTGGATGATCCGGGTACTGATCCAGTCCGGTGTGAAAAGTGAGGACATCGCATGCGAGAACTTCTTCTGCCGTGGCTCCCGACCAACCGGACTCGCGCTCCTGCCGGGGCGGATCGTGGCTGATGCATTTACATCCGAGGCGTTCAAGAACCTTGCGGACAGCTGAACCTGCATGGCCTTCTCCGATAATTCCGACGGATAGTTCTGTGAGATCAACCTGATGCTCTTCGGCCCAGACGATCATTGCCGAACCGACATATTCGGCGACACTTCGGGCATTGCAGCCGGCGGCCCAGCCCGGCTTAATGTTGTGAGAAGCGAGCAGGTCAAAATCGAGGTGATCGTAGCCGGCCGTGGCGCTGCAGACCAGTTTGAGAGAGGGGGCCCGGCGGATCATCGTCTCATCAACTTTTGTAACGGTGCGGATCAGCATGGCATCGGCACGGGCTAACTGGTCGGTGGTCGGACCGTCATCCGGGTCGTACCGGTCAATAGTAAAAGGCTCTGGGAAAAAAAGGTCAACAAACGGAATATGCTGATCTGCAAGCAGATGTATTGCGGTCATGAACAAACCGGAGTCATGAATATTTGGAGTACTTCATACGCCGGCCGCCCGGTTTATCCAGCACCTCTTTGAAGATGAATGCTGCTCTCAGTGATTCGGGACTTTGAATGGTCCTGCGAATGGATCGGGCCGCTTTAGAAGGAGCACGGTCTCGTTTTGATCCCAGTCGCTCCTGGTAAATCGGGTTGCTTGCACCAATTTCAAGGGCTTCGTGTTCAACGTGCTGAAAATCCGGCATATCGGCCTGATAGGGATTATCAGAAAGTTGAATTGGCTCCGAATGCTGTGTGGTTGTGGAAGCAGATGTCCGGGCGGGTTCCGTTGAAGACCGTGACTGTTCGGCCCGTTGAGGTTCGGGTTTCGGTTTTGATCTCGGCTCCTGCCGTTTGCCGGTGAAAATTTCTTCCAGCTCACGAAAGGCGTCTTCCCAATCCGGCTTTTTTTGTTCGGCCTGTTCCCCGCCCCAGTCGTACTGATCGGGATTTTCCCAGGGATCCTGTTCGCGTCGTACTGTTTCACGGTGCTTTTGTGGAGGCTGCTGCGGCTGCTCACCTTTGAGCTGTTCGATCAGCTGCTTGATGAATGGAAACAGAATAAACAGCAGAATCAGTATTTCGAATATTGGTATGTTCATGAGCCGATTAAATGGTGAACGTTCACGCGGAATATACAAAAAGGTTATTAATTGGGTAAACGCGTGGTAAAAATGTGTTGTTGGGTCACGTCAAATCAAAAATAACAAATCACCAATCGTTAATCTGCTATCTGTTGGCCTTTCCTCGGCATACGTAGATCGGTAAACCGGATTGCTTTACCTCCGGCATCTATACCTGTTCAAACGGATTAACGAGATCAGATTATTGATTGGCCGGAGGTCGGAGGTGATCGGAGACGGAAGGGACCGGTAACATTCTGATTTGCGATTGGTCGCAGGTCTGAATCTCTTCGAAATCATCTGTGATGGATAATAGCACCGTAGCCCCCGGTTCAATTACCGATTTTGGAATCAATTCCCGGCTAAGTACATTACAGCAAAATGATATTGTTTCAGAAATTATTGCTAATTCTAAAATCATTATGAATAAAAATTCTTCACCTGTATTTAATCCGGTTTCATTGATTCGTACCAAGCGGGATAAAGGCCGGCTGTCGCGGGAAGAAATCAAGTATTTGATCGATCAATACAGCCGGGATGAATTGCCCGATTATCAAATGAGTGCTTTTCTGATGGCTGCTTTTCTCAACGGTTTGAATGATGAAGAGTCCTCGGCTTTGACCGAATCGATGTTGCACTCCGGTGATGTGTTGGATCTTTCCGATATCACCGGAATAAAGGTGGATAAGCATTCCACCGGCGGGGTGGGGGATAAAATATCGCTATTGCTGGCTCCGATAGTTGCCAGTTGCGGAGTGCCCGTACCGATGATCTCAGGTCGCGGCCTTGGCCATACCGGCGGCACCCTCGATAAGCTTGAATCTATACCGGGTTTTCGCACCGATCTGGATTTAAAACGCTACCGGGAAGTACTGCAAAAGCACAATATGGTGCTGATTGGTCAGACCGCCGAAATTGCACCGGCCGATAAGCGGATCTATGCCCTGCGCGATGTTACCGCTACCGTGGAATCTATTCCATTGATTGCCGCCAGCATCATGAGCAAAAAGCTGGCCGAAGGAATCAACGCGTTGGTGCTGGACGTCAAAGTTGGTTCCGGGGCTTTCATGAAAACCAGGCTCGAAGCGCAAAAGCTGGCCGAAAAGCTGGTTGCCATAGGTGAGCAGTTCGGTAAACGTACCATTGCATATATGACCAATATGGATCAGCCGCTGGGCCGGTATATCGGCAATTGGCTGGAGGTAAAGGAAAGTGTGGAAGGATTGCAGTGTAATGGCCCTGATGATGTTATGGAATTGACGCACCTGCTTGCCGGTACGATGATTCATCTTGGCGGTAAAACTAAAACCATAGAGCAGGGAATTGAAATGAGTAAGGATGCTGTTGATTCCGGTAGGGCATTCGATGCCTTTAAAGCACTTGCTGCTGAACAGGGCGGTGATACATCGGTACTCGATGACCCGGAATCTTATTCCGAATCACAATTCCAGTTTGATTTAGAAGCGTTTGAAGACGGGTATATTTCCCAGTTCGATGCCTATCAAATCGGAATGGCCGCACTGGAGCTGGGCGCCGGACGTAAAACCAAAGAAGATGATGTAGATCCGGTAGCCGGTCTGGAAATGGTGCGAAAAACAGGCGACCGTGTACAAAAAGGTGAAACAATTATACGTTGTTATACGAATAGGAGAGATGTGGAGTCAATTACAAAAAGCCAGCTGGAGGATTCGGTTACCATTAGCAGTAACGCTCCGGAGCCGGCGCCATTGATTTCACATCAAATTGATAAAGATGGAGTCAAAGAATTTTAATCAAACCACCCTTATTACTGTAAAAACAGGAAGGGATAAAAAACGGGGAATGATATGTTTAAGCGTTTTATAAGAGCATTGAAATCACTTTTCGGTGGGGCCGTAGGGGCGATGGAAGACCCGAAGTTGATACTGGAGCAAAATATCCGGGAGCTCAACGATCAGGTTCCGAAGATGAACGAAAATATCGCTACGGTGAAGGCAAACGTAGTGATGTTGAATAAAGAAAAATCCCGTTACGATAAAAACATCGAGGAACTTTCCGCCAAAATAGAATCGGCCATTAACAATGAGCGGGACGATATTGCCGAAAACTACGCTATACAGTTACAGCGGGCGGAAGAGCATCTCGAACAGACCAAAGAACAATTAAAGCATGCTGAGGAAGCTTATCAGAAAGCGCTTCAGGTGAAAAAGGCGTTTATGCGGGAAAAAGACCGAAAGATACAGGAAGCCCGGGATGCGCTTAGGGCCAGCGAACGCGCCGAGTGGCAGGGCAAGATTGCCGATACACTCGAGAAGTTTGAAGTTACCGGTCTGGAATCCACTCATGAAGAGATGGTCAACCGGATTAACGAAGAGACGGCCAAAAATGAAGCCCGGATGGAAATGGCGCTCGATAGTGTCGATACCCAATCCCTCCAGATTGAAATGGATGCCGAAAAAATGAAAGCCTCCGAATTGGTAAAACAATACAAACAGAAAATGAAGGCGGGGGCTTCAGGTAGTTCGGCGCCCAAGCAAAGTGAGCCCAAACAACAGCAGGAGAGCAAAGAGGACAAACACAAAGAAAAAGAACAGGTGTCCAAAACCATGGGCCGTAATACTACCCGGAGCTAATCCGGGGTGCGGTACTCCGGAAACGGTTTATCCGTACTTATTTTAACCACTTGGATTCCGTTTCGATGAGCGAAGATAAAAGCATAAATTTTACACGGGAAGCTTTCCTTCATCCGGTGAATCTGGTCTTTCTGCTGGCTGCTTCTATCGCGGCCACTCTGACCGGTGGCGCCGGCATTACTTCCCAACTGATTCTGGTGTCCGCCATCGGTATTGAATTGGTGTATCTGGGTGCCGTACCCCGTACCGAGCGTTTCCAAAAAAGCATCAGGATGAGACGGCTTCGTGAAGAGCATACGATGAAGCCGGACCGCCGCGTTTACCACCGCCTTGATGAGGCGAGCCAAAAGCGTTTTTTAGTGTTGAAGCACATCAGCAATCAAATCAAAGACAATTTTGAGCAGCTTCCCCGCAGCAGCCGGGTGCTTCTGGATAATATCACCACGAAAATGGAAGGGCTGCTTACCAACTACCTGATCAATCTGGATTTACTGTCGCGGTATGAGCACTATCTGAATGCTTCATCGGATCGCACCCTGAAAGTGGAAATCAAGGCGCTGGAAAAAGAGCTGGATACCTTAACATCAGAAAAAGTCCGAGAAATCAAAGAGCGGCGGCTTTCTATTTTAAATAAACGTCTGGAGAAACTGGAGAAAGCGCGCGAGAAATTTCAGATTTGCGAATCGCAGCTGGAAACGATTGAGGATGCCATTCGTTATATTTACGAAAAATCCATGACGATGAATAATCCCGAGGAGATCGGCTTTCAGCTGGATAATCTGATCCATGATCTGGAAGAAACCGCTACAATGATGGAAGATATTGAAGATGATCTGCCTCCGACGTATACTGTACTGCAACAACTTGAAGATCTTCAATCGCAAGAAACGCAGTCTAAGAAAACCGCAAATAAAATTAGCTCAAAATGAGTATGAGTTCTCCTGACTTTACCTACCAAACCCTGAAACTGGATGTGGACGACAAAGGGGTTGCTACACTTACGATCAACCGGCCTGATAAGCTGAACGCACTTAATTCTGAAGTGTTGAACGAGTTGGAAACCGCATTTACCGAAATCAAACAAAAGGATGAAATTCGGGCAGTTGTGGTAACCGGTGCCGGAGAAAAAGCATTCGTAGCCGGTGCCGATATAAAGGAGTTATCGGATCTGAACGAACTTCGCGGACGAGCTGCATCAGAACGCGGACAGGAAATCTTTGATTTAATTGAATCCACCAATAAGCCGGTTATTGCAGCCGTAAACGGGTTTGCGTTGGGCGGAGGATGTGAGCTGGCGCTTGCCTGCCATATCCGGCTGGGAAGTGAAAACGCCGTATTTGGTTTGCCGGAAGTCAGTCTTGGCCTGATTCCGGGCTATGGCGGTTCCCAGCGTCTTACTCGGTTGATTGGCCGCGGCCACGCCTTAAGCATGATTTTAACCGGACGCCAGGTCAAAGCCGACGAAGCCATGAACCTTGGTTTGATCACCCGGAAAACCGAACAAGGCAAAGTGGTGGAAGAAGCGGTTGAGTTCTGCAAGTCCATACTGAAAAACGGGCCGCTGGCAGTGCAGGCAGCGATAGAAGCGGTGGGAGCCGCTGAAAAGTATCCGGCGGATGAGGGATACAATAAAGAGGCTGAGTTATTCGGTAAATTATGTGCATCCGAAGACGCCAAAGAGGGAACCGCGGCGTTTTTAGAAAAACGAAAACCAAATTTTACCGGAAGGTGAACCCCGACTCTGATACTGAACCTTCATCTACTAAAGGAGCTGCTTTATGTATGAGTGGCTCCTGATTGTGGTGGTCATAATGCTGAGTGCTTTTTTCTCCGGCTCAGAAATCGGTTTTGTGTCGGCAAACCGGTTAAAGCTGGAGATCAAATCACGCAAGAAAACCCTCAGCGGGAAATACGTGGGGCGTTTTGTGCGTGATCCCGAGATGTTTTTGTCTACCACGCTGGTGGGCAACAATATCATCAATGTGCTCTATGCAACCCTGATGAGCATTTTTCTGCTCGGGCCGATAATGACATTTTATGCGTTCGCATTTGAGGGGGCGGTGCCATCGGAATTAACAATTTTGGTGATCCAGACTATCATCGCCTCTTTGGTGATTATGTTTTTCGGGGAGATCATCCCCAAAGGAATATTTCGGATTCACTCCGATTTTCTGATCTCCCTTCTGGCCGTTCCCCTTCAGGTATGCAACTGGATTTTTCGGCCGTTTATCTACATCAGCAATGTATCAGCCCAATATTTAATTAAGCTGATCCAACCCGGGGCCGAGCCCGCCGAACAGGTATTCCGTCGCCAGGATATCGAAATGCTGCTCAAAGAAATCGGTGATGATAGTGAAACCGATATAGACCGGGATGATTCAGTGATATTGAGCAACGTACTCGAACTCTCCACCAAACGGGTGCGTGAGACCATGATCCCGCGCACCGAGATTGTATCCGTAGAGAAAAACGCCTCACTGGATGACGTTTTACAGACATTCGTCAGCTCCGGGTATTCCAAACTTCCGGTTTATGAGGATAACATCGACAACATCATCGGAGTGGTGTTCGCCTATGATCTGTTCAAGCAGCCGACCAAACTGAGTGAGATTATCCGGGATGTAAAAATGGTACCGGCGAGTCAGAAGTCGAAGCG
This sequence comes from Balneolales bacterium, assembly GCA_007131535.1. Classification (GTDB taxonomy): domain Bacteria; phylum Bacteroidota; class Rhodothermia; order Balneolales; family Natronogracilivirgulaceae; genus SLJN01. Next base: position 8,984 of record SLQI01000396.1, read on the forward strand.
TTTGTTGTCGGATTTTCAGCGTAATAACATCTCTCTGGCGGTAGTGCTGGACGAGTACGGTGGTACGGCCGGACTGGTTACCATTGAAGATCTGCTGGAAGAAGTGGTCGGGGATATCCAGGATGAATACGATACCGAGGAGTCGATCATGAAACAAATTGCTCCGAAAACGTATATCCTGAGCGGTGATGTGGAGATCGACGAGCTGAACGAAAAGTACCCGGAGATCAACATGCCGGAAAACAGCACCGATTATGAAACCGTAGCCGGTTACATCATAAATGAGCTGGGGCGTATCCCGACCGTAAATGAAGAAGTTTTTATTGAAAATTATAAGATCATAATCAGCAAAGCGACCCAATCCCGCATAGAAACCGTTAAACTCATCATAGTTGAATAACTACCACCGGTCCGCCGGCTGCCCGATCCCGCCGGCTGTCCGGCAAAGCCGGGCTGTCGGCATATAACCATGGACACCTAAGAGCACCCAAAATGGCCCCAAAATTTCACACTCAATGAACACTTTAAACCAGGTAAATCAGATGGGTTGTTTAAACTTAAGCTCTTGCGTTTAGAAAGGGGCCGACAGCCGGGCTACGCCCGACAGCCGGCGAGTGGGAAATGCAAATAGCCGAATGGCAGGAAAACCGGGTAGAATCAGTAGTACATGAAATCAGGAACACAGAAAAGTTTATTAAAGGGGTATCCGGCCTGGGCAGGTGAGATGGCTTCCCGGTATTTGGGGAAGTCGGCACATCAGTTTATTCTGCACGGGAATATCAGGGATAAGGTGAAGGTGGGAACTAAGTCCTCACCACATTTCCTGACGATGAATGCATTTTTACAGGAGGAACTTTTCGCCTCACGGGATGCCGTGTTGATGTATGACCGCGCCACCGGACTCAGTTTTAACACCTATTCAACCAGGCGTGATTTTCTGCAGACGGTCGAGAGTTACGATAAAGTTTCCAAAACCGGTTACAGCCGGAACCTGCCGGTGGACCCGGTCAGAGTGGCGGCCTTGGTGGAAAACTACATTATGCTTCGTCTGGCTGAAAACAAAAGTATCGCGCTGATAATTGATTATGCCGAAACATTGATCCCGGTTGGTGAAACCGGCATGACCGGCGGTGAAGACCGCAGTATGCTGGTTTTCCTCCAGAAGTGGGCGCAGGATCCGATTTTCGCCGCCGGGGATCTCACTATTGTTCTGATGGCTGAAAATCGTGGTGATCTGAATAAAGCCGTGGTCCAGCACCCGTATGTGGCATCGATCGAAGTTTCGCGACCTGATGAAGAAGACCGGCTTGCCTATATCGATCGTTTTACCGATAAAAAACGGCCGTTTCGTTCGATTGCCAAAGGCATCAACCGGCAAACCCTGGCTAAGTTAACATCGGGTCTTACCTATACCTCCCTTGACGGTTTGCTCTCCATGGCTGCCGAACACAAAGCGCCGCTGGGTAAAGCGGAAATCATGAAATTCAAAAAGGAACGCCTGGAGGCGGAATCCCACGAATTAATTGAGTTTTTGCCGACGGACCGATCGTTGAATGATGTGGCCGGTCATGACGAAGTGAAATCCCATCTGAGAGGCGTGGCCAAAGCGATATCCAAAGGGAAAACGGATATTCTGCCGATGGGGTACCTGGTGTGCGGCCCGGTCGGCACCGGTAAAACGTTTATGGTGAGCTGCTTCGCCGGGGATGTGGGCATTCCGATGGTTCGGCTGAAAAACTTCCGGAGTCAATGGCAGGGAGTGACCGAAAGTAATCTGGAACATATCCTCGGACTTCTCAAAGCTCTTGCTCCTGTAGCGGTGATGATTGATGAGGCCGATGCCTATCTGGGAGATCGCAGCCAAAGCGGGGACAGCGGAGTTTCTGCCCGGGTGTTTTCCCAGATCGCTTCCTTTATGAGTGATACCACTAATCGCGGGCGCATCATTTGGTTTTTGATGACGGCCCGTCCGGATCTGATGCCGGTGGACCTGAAGCGGCAGGGGCGAGCCGAAGAGCATTTGGTGCTGTTTCATCCGGAAAATCCCGAAGAGCGAAGCCGGTTATTTGAGTTGATGCTCAATCGCCACAACATCCCATTGAGCAAAGATGAACTGGCTGAACTGACAGCGTTCCTGCCGGAGCGGCTCTCCGGAGCGGACATGGAAGCTATCCTGACCCGCGCCTTGTTCTTATCGCATCAAAAAGGTAAAAAAGTATCACCGGAAATCATCAGAGAAGCGTTGATGGATTTTCGTCCGCCGGAATATCCCGAGGAAATAGAACTGCAGACGCTTGCCGCGGTGATGGAAGCGACCTCCCGAACCATGTTGCCGCAGAAATACCGGGAATATTCTACACAGGAACTTCGGCGAAGGTTTGAGGAGCTCAAAGAGAACAGAAGTGAACTTTGACGGAAAGTGTTAAGTACCGGTTTAATGCAATATTGGTATCGCAACGCAGTATGTTAGCTGATTCAAGAACTGACAACCTAATACTGTTGTCAGTTATCAGCTTTGCGCCCATCCATTTCCGTTGACTTCAGTCAACGGATAAGCACCTCCCCCCCCCAATAAACGCGGGGCTTTAGCCCCGCTACTTCCCCCGTTCCACAAATCCAGCCATCCTTTTTCTCAAGCCGAGGTATCCCTGCATGGAAGGACTTTTAAAAATATGACAAGCTACCTTTACGGGGCTAAAGCCCCGTTTTTGTAGTCGGTAAGGGCGCCATTTAACCGTTGACTGAAGTCAACGGAAATGGATGAGCGCAGTGTGGGAGACTTAGGGTATTCAAGCCAAAATCACAGAGGTGAGGGGACAGTATTCCATTTTGGCAGTTTTGTCGTACTCCTGACGATCAAAGCTTGTTCATCTCTTCTTTAGCATCAGGATAGTTGAATCTGTACCGGTGTTTGAAGTGAACTTACGTTTGCAGCTCTTTTTGATCTGCCCAACGTTAGAATCGAATCC
>SLQI01000462.1 GCA_007131535.1 Balneolales bacterium
CCTGCATCCCGATGACATTCTCGTGATGATGCCTAACCCGGATGCCTATAAACCATTCATCCATGCCGTTTTTGGGGCAAAAAGCAATGGACTGCCTGAAATTCCCTATCACGCAGGTTATGATGTTTCAGGCAATACAGGTTTGGTAAGGTTATTTTTGCAGCTGCTTGATTTGGCAGATTCCCGGATGGGCTTTTCCGAAGTAATGGACTTATTTATGGAAGAACTGGTTAGGGAAAAGTTTGACGTATCGGAGACAGGGGCTGAAAGGATAAAAATGTGGATGGAGGAAAATAATGTGATTTGGGGCCTCGACAGTGAACACAGGGTAGCTTCGGATCAGCCGGGCGATAAAATTAATACCTGGCAAACGGCAATGCGACGGGGGTGGAAGGGAATTCTATTTGGCGCCCAAGAGAACCCGTTTGAAGAAAACGATTTAAACTACATGCAAGCAAAAGGTGGTGACCGTGAAATAGAATGGTCATCTTTTTCAGCTTTTCTGAGGCAGCTTCGCGGTTTAAGTTTTGAAGCTGAAACAAAAAGAACTGTGCCAGAATGGTGCAATAAACTTGAAGAGCTGCTGAGTGCATTTTTTTCAAAAATTGCACGTAGTGATATCGAATCAAATGCCATTATCCTTGCCCTGCAAAAAACAGTGGATTCGACAGAGGGTGCAACATTTGAGCTCCCGGTATCTTTCTCTTTAATTCGCCGCGCGCTTCGTAAACAATTGTCTGTAAATCAAGCGTCTACGGCTGCATTTACGGGGGGTGTCACTTTCACCTCCATGGTGCCAGTACGGTCTATACCGGCAAAAGTTATTGCGCTTATTGGGTTAAATGAATCGGAATTCCCGAGGAAGGAAAATCATATTGATTTTGATTTGATGGCACTCGATCCCGAAATAACAGACCGGAACCGGAAAAATGAAGACCGAAACCTTTTCCTTGAATCCATCCTGGCTGCCGGCAAGTTTCATTATTGCAGCTATATTGGCCGGAGCCGCAAGGATGACGAACCCATTCCGCCCTCGCCAATTGTAAGTGAATGGCTGAACCAGTTGGGTGCGGCATTAGGGAAAAATCCAAAGGGCCTGATTATCCAGGAACCTATACACGGTTTCTCAGCCGAAAATTTCAGGCAGAAACGGTCATTCGCAAAAACCGAATATTCCGTCGCGCAGCTTCTTGGTTCAAAGAATTCCGCTTACGCCGGATTTCTTATTGATGAAGAGATTTCTGGAGAAGATGAATCCGCCATCAACCTGGATAATTTTCTTGGCTTTTATAAGAACCCAGTCCGGGCATTTTTCAAGCACAGGTTTCAGCCTGAGGTCAATACTCCTGATGAACTTCGTGATGAGTTTTCGCTCAACAACCTGGAAAAGCACCTTCTGTTTGAGAAGATTATTGGCTGGAAACTGGCCGGGATAACAGATAATGAAATCATGGAATTGTTGTACAACACTGGCAGTGTGCCGGCTGGATGGCAGGGAAAAGCACAGTTGTATGAGATGATGAAGAACGCTGGCACTGCGATCGATCTGCTGAACAGCCAGGGCAAGAACCTGGAAATACAATCAGTAAACATTGATATCAAACTTGAAGAGAATGAGTTAAAGGGCTCATTTACAAGTTTTCAAAGGCCTGGCTTTCTGAACATAACCCCTTCATCTAACAGTGGGCCAAGAATTTTAAAAAGCTGGATTTGCCATCTTGCCCTTTCTGTTCAAGAGGGCAAAAATAAATCAGAATCGTTTTTGCTGTGTAACCTGAAAAAAGGTAAACCAGTGTTTATAACATTCAAACCGGTTGAAAATTCCGCGCAGATTTTGTCAGCCCTTGCAGAAATGTTCCGTTCAGGTATGTCCAGCCCGCTCAAAATATTTCCCGATACAACCTATGAATATGAAAAGTGTTTGCAGGAGGGGAAGGGCAATGCGGAGGGTAAAGCTACATTAAAATTTGAGGGCAGTGATTATTCGCCATATTCGGAAAACCAGGATTTTTACCTGTCGTTATTAATGGGGGTAGAGCCGCCATTTAGTGTGGAGTACATCCACCCAGAGTTTAAAAAAATTATAGGTATAATGCTTAATAGTATGGAATCCAACAAGAAATGAAGGAACTCGATCAGATTTTTGATTTACACCCAACCCCAAGAGTGCTTGTTGAAGCGAGTGCTGGTACAGGTAAAACTTTTACCATTGTCGGAATATTTGTGAGATTGCTGCTGGAAAAGAACCTGGATATAGGCCAGGTACTGGCGGTAACCTTTACAAAAAAGGCTACGGCTGAGTTGCGGGAACGAATTTTAGACAGGCTCCGGGATGCACTCGAAACGTTGCAGGACTGCATCAGAAAGGAGGGTGATTCATTTCTTACCCGGTTAGCCGATGAGTTTGCAGATAAGCCGGGTGCGATTGAAAACCTGAAGCGGGCGATTCATAATTTTGATGACAGCCAGGTTTTTACAATTCACGGATTTTGCCAAAAGGCACTCCAGGAAGAAGCACTGCTGGCTGGAACTCCGTTCGAGATGGAATTAAATCCGGCAGACAAGGTAACCAAAAAAGCCGCTGAAGATTTCTGGAGAGTTTTTATGCATGAAAACAGTACTTCAGATGCAGGCCGCTACCTGATTTCGAAGTTATTGTCCATCGTAAAATCCCCTGGTGAATTGCTTGGAAGTAGAGCGGGAATCGGGCCATTGATGTCGAAGCGTTATGCAGTTGCAGAAGGGGAAGTGCTGGATGATCCCAAAGGCTGGCTACAGAAAGTGATTGATACCCGTAATGAGATGAAATCAGCCTGGCAGAGGGATAAAGAGGAAGTGGTGGAGATTCTTAAACGTTGTGATGTAAGAAACTATCAACGGTCTCTGGAAAGGCGAATTAATGACCTGGAAAATTTCTTGTCAGATGAAACTTTTTCAGAGGATGAACCCAGGGATATAGGCCACTGGACATGTGGTTATCTCTATAATACTTCAAACCTGAAAAAAAATGGCCGGCCTGTACCGCAACATGATTTTTTTGGCTATTGCGAAACATACAAGCAGCATATAGGGGGCATGAAGAAGTTGGA
>SLQI01000133.1 GCA_007131535.1 Balneolales bacterium
GGCTAATAAGTCCGCTTCTGCGCTTGACCGACCCGTTCACAAATTCACTCAACAATCATATATTCCGGCACAGCTACTAACCTGCATTATTCACAAATTTTCTATGAATGGTTCTATTGTTATGTCTTTCAATAAGGTACTTTAAAAAAAGGCCATATTCTTAATTTGACCTTTGGACAGACGCTGCGAACTTTAGCTGTGGGCGGCGTTGTCCACAACTAATTTTCTTGGTGAATAATGCAGGCTAAAGCTGAACTGTATTGGTAACTTTTATACATGAATTGAAATATGCAAACAGATCCGGTCCTTGTAACCGGCCCTATCCGAAGCGGAACCACCTACGTAGGCCGGGTGTTGAGTGAGTCCGGATACTGGGCTTACCTTGACGAGCCCTGCAATGTAACAAACGGTATAGAAGGGATACATTTATGGTTCCCATACGTTTCTGAATTTCCCGAAAGTGAGACCTCCCGGCAGCATAAGTATGCTCTTGATGGGTTAATGAACGGCAGATTTACCTACAAAACCCCTCCAAACCCCGACCATGGCTCTTTTAGAAAACAACTTAAAAAATGGCTGGGCGGACGTTCAGCCTGGATGGGATATCGATATAAGCTTCTGGAGCGCTTTTATAAACCTGTGTTAATCAAAGATCCTACCGCTCTTCCGTCATCCGGTTATTTATCAAATACCTATGGGATGAAGGTGATTTTCCTCATCCGCCACCCCGCCGCTTTTTACATGTCGATGAAAAAACAGCAATGGGATTTTGATTTTAATAACCTGTTACAGCAAAAAGAGCTTTGCGAAAACTTGCTTCAGGATTACACCGATGAGATCAAACAGAACCCGAAGTCTTATATCGACCGGATCGCACTGCTTTGGAAAGTTCTTGCCGGAATCGAGCGGCAGATTCTTGAAAACCAGATAAAAAGCCGGGGCTTCAAAATCACCCATGAAGCTTTGTGCCTGGAGCCTATGGAAACCATGCAACAGGTTTTTGACTTTCTGGAAATTCCGTTAAATAACAAAGTCCGGCAATTTATAATCCGCACCACCTCCTCTGAAAAAACCGATGCCGAAGAAGGAAAGGTGCATGATTTTTTCAGGGATTCCCGCCGGTTAGCCTGGGGCTGGAAACAAAAAATTACAGAAGAGGAGCGGGACCGCATCAGAGAGGTTACTGAAAACGAAGCTGCACATCACTACCCGGACAGCACCTGGAGTCTCGGTGAGGTTTAGTTTCGGGGATTCATTACTGATTTAATCAAATCAATCAACTTTTTGCGAATCGGTTCGGACGCGAATTTTTTACGTACGCTGCGGCTGCCTTCCAAACCCATTTCAAACATTAAGTCCGGATGTTCGAGTGCGAATTTCATTTTACGGTAAAGATCTTCCGGATTTTCCGGATCGAATAACAAACCGGACTTATGATCTTCAATAATTTCAGTAGTGCCGCCACAATTGCTGCCTATAACCGGAATACCACGTGCCAGTGCTTCCACGGTAACATTGCCGAACGCTTCACACCGGGACGTCATTAAAACTGCAAAGGCACTTTCGTATAGTTGATCCGCATCATCCACAAAGGTTTTGATTTTGATTTGACCGGATGCCGGTGAATTCCGGGCCAGTCGCTCAATTTTCCTGCGGTAACTCGGCACCCCTCCACCGATCAGCGTCAATTGAGGCTTGGGGTTATTGCTTTCCTCGGCCAGTTTTGCAAAGGCTTTGATGGCGTCCTCCTGCCTCTTACCCGGCTGAATAGCTCCCGGCAGCAAAAACTCCGGTGGCCCGTCCGGCACTTGTTCACGAACACTCACACCGTCCGTACAAACGGGATTATAGATTACCTCAAGTTTTTCCACCGGTATTCGTCCGGCTAAATGCTTTTTTACAGCGAAGCTGTTTGCAATGATCCTTGCCGACCATTCCGACATTAACGTAAACGTTTTTTGTCCACGGTCAAACCGGTAGCCGTGGTCCCGGTCACCAAATTCCCTTACATGCCATATATGAGGTACCCCGGCCTGATATGCCGCAATTGCCCCAATTGGTGTAGTGAGCGTATTGGTGTAGACCAAATCATAGCCGTGCCGGCGTATTAAGTCGATCACAGATCTAAGCTGTACCCGGTTATACAGACGGCGCGCAATCAGTTTAAATGGATTAAATACCGGGCTGACCCAGTGTTTAAACGGGATCACATGGCAGTCAAAATTCAGGCGGTCGAGCTGCTGCGTGAGCCTTCCGTTTTCCGGCGCCAGAATGTGAACTTCATAGCCGAATTGGCGGCATGTTTTTGCGATCTCCATAAGAGATCGTTCAGCGCCTCCCATTCCGCTCTTGTGGGAAACCAGCAATATGCGTTGATTCGCTGTCATGAGGGATATCCGGAAATTTTATTATGCCGGTACAGGCTAACTCCCATCATTATACCAACCATCGCTTCGATGGACGGCACCAACACGGCGACCCCGTATATTCCAACCAGCCAGGCCAACAATACCGCAAGCACAAGGTTTAGAATCCCGGCTGTAATCAAAATATTCTGATAGACTGTATCCAGTCCGTGAGGGATCATCCACTGAACTCCCAATACATTGTTGACGGCTACAAACGGCAGAGATAAGGCCATAATCTGAATGACCGGCGTTATTCGATCATACCCTTCCCCGAATATTAACGGAACAGCATACGGAGCAACTCCCAATAAAACAATACAGGCCAGCGAAGCGATACCTATCATAACCAGGGCCACTTTTTTCCGAAACTCCCCTTCTTTTGAGGAGTTACTCCCGGCATATTCGCTCATCCTCGGGAAAAAGGTTTCAGAAAGCGGGGTCAATATCCGGTTAGAGGCCTTTACCACTTTTTCACCGCCGTTGTACATACCGATTGCATCCGCCGGCACAAAAAAACCGAGAATAAACGTGTTGGTGCGGGTATACATATTGATCGCCCCTCTGCTTAGAAACAAACTCCATCCATCCTGAAGTGCTTCTTTGATTACCGGAAAATCCGGAAGGTGGAAAGCGAATTGCCTGCACATATAA